>JAHZKN010000127.1 GCA_022600335.1 Alphaproteobacteria bacterium | reverse complement strand
TTTACGGGTGCTCCAGCTCGCCTCGCACAGGTCAGACCCGTTACCATCCAACCTGCCGCTAGTCGCGACCACTCACGGTGTTTCGCTCAGTATGTTAAGCTCAGTTCGCACCGTTCGTACCCACTTTTCTAGACGGTCTAGAAACGTCCCCGATGGGTGGGATGTGTGAAGTGTAGCCCGGCGGCAAGGCAGGGGGATAAGAATTGCAACCGGTCACGGCGTGCACGCGTGCTTGGATGCCCACCTTCGTGGGCATGACGTTGAGACGAGGTAGTTGGAGTCATTAACTCGCAACCGTCATTCCCGCGCAGGCGGGAAGGTGGGTTCACGATTGAAGTGCAACACTGTTGAAGACTTCCAGCGGTGTTTTGTACCGCAGGCATTTTCTCGGCGTGTTGTTGTAAACTTCGGTTAGGTCCCGCAACTGCCGGTTTGTGATTGTTGCAAGGTCAGACTTTCTTGGCAATGGTCGTCGCAGTCTCCCAATCGCGTTTTCGATAGCGCCCTTCTGCCATGGTGCATACGGGTCGCAAAAGAAGGTCTCTATTCCAAGACGCGTTGTGAGTTTGTAGTGGTGGGCGAACTCGGTGCCGTTGTCGAAGGTTACAGATCGTTGCAAGTTTTTGGGCATAGCGCGCATCAGGCGCGCGATTTGGGTGGCAACATGAGCAGCGGTCTTATTTTTAAGCTGGACGATCTTGATTGCCCGCGAGAGCCGCTCAAGGATGACGAGTACGCCCTGTCCGTATTTCGAAAACATCATCAGATCCGCTTCCCAATGGCCAGCTTCTGCGCGTCTGTTTGCAACCGCGCTCCGTTCGCCCAAGGGGCGGCGGTGCTTGATAAACTGCACGGATCCGAGGCCGCCACGCTTGAGCCTGCCACGCCGGTTTTTGCGCTGTGGCAAGAGGCGGTGCCAGTAATCTTTCTGGGCGCTGCGATGATAGATGTAGCGGTAGATTGACTCGTAGCTGATGCGCATGTGAGCGTGGCTTTGAGCCAGTCTGCCGGCAATTTGCTGAGGCGACCATCCCATAGCAAGACGGTCGTGGACGTAGTTTCGCAGGGCAGGCTGGCGCTGCATTTTGAAGCGCGCGTCCCACCGTCTTCGCCGTCTCGCTAGCTGATCAGCCCGCTCGGCGCGATACCCCCCAGCATACTGCTTGGTCGGCTTGGCATTGCGCCTGATTTCGCGACTGATGGTGGAGGGAGCCCGTCCGATCAAAACTGCAATCGCCCGGAACGATGTGCCGTTGGCGCGCAGATGATAAATCTCGACCCGCTCCGCCAGGCTCAGGTGTGAATAATATGTTCCCATAGCGCCACCCATCATAGGGTGTTGCACTTGTTTCGTGAATTTCGGGGGTCCAAGCACGTGGGCAGCAGGCGAGACGACAGTATGTAAAAGGGTGTTCCCGGTGAAATTCACAACCACTGACTATTTTTTCTACGTATCTGGATTCCCGCCGTCCATGCGCAGCATGGCTCCGCCATGACGCGGGAATGACGGCTACGTTTTATCGCAGTCGCAGCCACACCCACCAACGTCATGCCCACAAAGGTGGGCATCCAAGCACGTGTGCACGCAGTGACCGCATGCAATTCTTATCCCCACCGCTCACCACTCACCCTACACTTGCCTCATCACACCCATCGGGGACGTTTCTAGACCGTCTGGAAAAGTGGGTAAGAACGGTGCGAACTGAGCACGACTTATACTGTGCGAAACACCGTGAGTGGTCGCGGCTAACGGCAGGTTGGATGGTAACGGGTCTGACCTGTGCGAGGCGAGCTGGAGCACCCGTAAAACAAGTAGCATCGCTGAGGGCCAGCCGACGGAAAATGTCGCAAGAATCGGGGCGGTGAAAGCCGCTTAAAAAAATAAAATATGCGCGGCTTCCATCGCCCCGCCCCGGATCTTCCGGGTTTCAATATCCTCAAACCTTCGGGCTCATCACGCCGCGGAGCGCGATCGTACGTTAGAGGTTGCCACCGGCGGACAGACCTGGCCCCCTCCGGATCCGCACACCCCGGCTCATCTCAAATTGCGCGCGGACCCCCGCAAAATCTGTCTGACCTCCCCCTCTTGCAGAACAAGACAAGAACAGGTAGGGTACGTTCATGATTTGTACGCAGTGAGTCGCTGGATGCGGCGAGATCGGACGAATGTGCTGATTTCGCTGACCTCGGGGGCCCGGCCTTAAGGCTCGGCCCCGCAGGAAGTTGCCCGAGGAGCTTTGCTCTGGGGGGCTGCCCCGGTGACGATATTTTGAGCCAAGCCCGTGGAGGCCGCATGCTGACGCAAAAACAGAAACAACTGCTCGTATTTATTCATGAGCGAATGCAGGACACCGGCGTGCCGCCATCGTTCGATGAAATGAAGGACGCGCTGGATCTGAAATCCAAGTCCGGCATTCACCGCTTGATCACGGCGTTGGTCGAGCGCGGCTTTATTCGCCGCCTGCCGCATCGCGCCCGCGCCATCGAAGTCATCAAGTTGCCGGATGATGCGCACGCAAGCACCAATACACAGACCCGCGGCGGTTTTAAGCCCAGTGTCATTGAAGGCTCAAAGCGATCCAGCCCAGCACCTGAATTGTTGAGCGGTGATGGCAGCGGCGCCAGCATTCCGTTGATGGGCCGCATCGCTGCCGGTGTGCCGATCAGCGCCATTCAGGATCACTCAGCTGACATTGCCTGCCCGCCCGACCTGTTGGGCAAGGGCGAGCACTTTGCTTTAGAAGTCAACGGCGACTCAATGATCGACGCCGGCATTCACGACGGTGACACCGTTGTCATTCGCCGCTGCAATAGTGCCGACAATGGCGACATTGTTGTTGCACTCGTTGAAAAAGAAGAAGCGACGTTGAAGCGCCTGCGCAAGAAGGGCTCGACCGTGGCGCTTGAAGCCGCCAACCCAGCCTATGAAACCCGCATCTTCGGCCCCGATCAAGTTGAAGTTCAGGGCCGTTTGGTTGGTCTTATTCGCCGCTACTAAGGCCTGCTTTGTCCCGTGCCGCGCGAGCCGCCCGCGCAGCGGCTCGACGGGCTGCAACGTCGTCGGGATCGTTGCCCGGCAACGCCTGCGTCCAAGGTCTTTTGCCGCGCTTGGCTGCAACGCTTTCAATGCGCGGCACATTTGGATTGTCCAAATAGAGCGCATGCGTGCCGCCGTAATAGACATCAAAAAAATCAATCACTGCCTTCGGGCGATCACAACCCTTTGGCCGCGGGGCGTTGAACACGACAATATCTGCGTGCCGACAATCATCTCTGAGCGCACCCGCATGATGGGCAACCGCCACTGTCAGACCGCGCACTTTGGCAATGCAGCCAACCGCATCGCATGTGCTAAAAGGTGCAGCAGGCTGCGCCGTCTTTGCTTTCGCAGCCTTTTTGTTACGCTTTCGAACCGGCTGCACAACTTGCCCATCGGCTTCCAACCAACGCTTGAATTCAAATGACGCGCGCCGTTTGCTTTTAATCGAAACGAGTTTGCCATTCGTGCCACGCACAGCAACATCATTGCCTTTGTTGCCAATCAGGATGTCCGGGCGCGGCCCGTAGGGGGCTATGGCAAGTCCGAGCGCCGCCAATGCCACGCCAAAAAGTCGCCAGCGGGTATGCCAAAGAACCAGCCACAGTCCGCCCATCACAATCAATCCGAAAGCAGCTTGCGGCAGCATTGCAACCCGGCCAACAGCACCAGGTAAGCCCGCCACCCAGCGCGCCGTCTCCGTCATCAAATCAATGCCAAATCCCATGGCAACAACCGCCGGCCACTCCAAATGCAGCGGCATCAATGTCAACACACCAAGTGCTGCCGGCATGACAATCAGGTTAGACAGCGGCATGGCAATCAAATTCGCAAGCACTGCCAAG
>JAHZKN010000126.1 GCA_022600335.1 Alphaproteobacteria bacterium | reverse complement strand
GGATCCTGCAGCGGCTCAGCAATATCTGCTAATTTCAAAGACGATGTGTTGGTTGCAAGAATAGCACCAGGCTTCAGCTGAGACTCAATCGATGTAAACAGTTTCTGCTTAACGTCGAGCTTTTCGACAATGGCCTCGATCACTACGTCGGCATGCGAAATGCCGTTGCCTTCAGGATCTGCAATCAAGCGCGCCTTAGCTGCAGCCTTTGCTGGTTTGGAGCGGAATTTGCGCGAGAACAATTTGCCCTGAGCTTTAATGCCCTTTTCAAGCTGTTCCGCATTGATGTCCTGCAGCGTCACTTCCATGCCGGATGCGACACACACACCTGCAATATCAGCCCCCATTGTGCCTGCGCCAATGACGTGTGCCCGGCGAGGCCGCCATTTAAGACCACGCGGCGCTTGGCCTTTCAAGAGTTCCGTCAAACGGAACACACGCCGCAAATTGCGCGATGTCTCTGACACCATGAGGGGCGCAAATGCACGCGATTCTGCCGCCTTCATGGCTTCGTAGTTTCCACCATGCTTCTCAAACAAATCAATCAAGCGGAACGGTGCTGGATAGTGATCCTCGCGCACTTTCTTTGCTGTTTCGTCGCGCATCTTTTTGGCGAGCAGGCCGCGTGCGGGCCAGCGCGTTAACAATTGCTTTGCGCGGCCGGCAGGCTTTGAGCGCTTGCGCTTTAACACCGCATTGCGCGCCGCCCAATGTAGCATGTCGGGTGTAGCAACGAGTTGGTCCACAAAACCGACCGCGCGCGCGGCCGGCGCACGCAGCATTTTTCCGGTCAGCATGTTTTGCATGGCCGCCATTGGGCCAGCCTGGCGGATGGATCGCGCCGTACCATGAAAGCCAGGGAAGATACCGAGCTTCACTTCCGGGAACCCAAGCCGCGTTGAATCATCACGCGTCGCGATGCGGTAGTGGCAGGCAAGTGCAAGCTCAAGTCCACCACCAAGACAGAAACCGTGGATGGCCGCTACCACCGGCATTTTTAGATTTTCAATGCGATTGAGCATTTGCAGCACCGGCTGCAACATTTCGATGACTTGAGCTTCAGAAGTGAAGCTCTCAAATTCTGAAATGTCCGCACCAACAATAAAGCCTTTTGGCTTGCCGGAGATAATCACAAGTCCACGAATGGATTTATCACGCGCCGCGGGCTCGACCCGCTCGACAATCTTCTGCAATTCTTCAATCGGTCGTCGGCCGAGCGTATTGACGCTCTGATCCTCGCGGTCAAAGACCGCCCAAGCGATCTCTTCCTCATCGATCGAAAACTTCCAATCGTGTAGTTCTAAGTCTTCCGACATCAGATTGCTCTCCGAAACTTATTCCGCCGCCCGTTCCATAGCGCGCGAGTTGTGGCCCAATTGGGCATAGTTTGGTTTGACTTCAAGAGGGTCAAAGTGATCAACCGCAATAACACGGGCAACCAACCTTTCGACCTCACGCAATTGCTGGGCTTCGCTTTCGCTCAGAACGTTCTTTTGCTGGGCATCACCAATCCAGTCAATGCCGTGGTAGCGCCGAACTTTGCCCTCACGGATAGCGCGCTCTAGTTTCTTTTCTGCAGCTTCGCTGGCAATCACCTTCTCAAGTGTGTGCTCCAAAATGCCGGTTTGATCATCTGGATCGCGCGACACGAAGATATCCCGGGTCAGGCGATCACGCACTTCGCCAGGCTCTAGCACCACCTTAACAACCTTGGATCCAAGCTGATCGCTTGCAGGCTTATAATGCCGGCCGAGCGGAAACACAGCGGCCTTCATCAGCCACCGCGCCGGGGCGACGGGGAAGTTATCAATAGCACCTGCCATTGCTTCCTGGAATCGGTAGAGACCATTTTGTATAGCAAGCATTACGATATCGCGATCGTCTGCCGGCTTGCCATCATCTTCAAAACGTTTCAGCGCACAGCTCATCAAATAGAGCTCTGACAACGCATCGGCGAGACGGCCTGTGAGCTTTTGTTTGGTCTTTAACGCGCCGCCCAGCACGGCAACTGTCAAATCTGCGACAAGGGCAAAGTTACGGCTGCAACGGGCGATTTGGCGATACCAATCCGCACTCGCATTGGCGTCGTTTGGGGCATTCGCAAAACTGCCAAACGTCAGGTTGTGGAACACGGCTCCAGCGACGTTTGATATGGCAAATGCAATGTGTCCGTTAAACGCCTCTTCAAACTGCTCAAGGCCTCGCACTTCATCATCATCCTGAACGGCTTGCACTTCAGAATAAAGATAAGGATGGGACCTTAGCGCGCCTTGCGCAAACGTGATGAGTGTACGCGTCAAAATGTTGGCGCCCTCAACGGTAATACCCACAGGCACCATCTGATAGGCGGCTTGGAGATAGTTGGCTGGTCCGTCACAAATTCCACGACCACCGTGAATATCCATGGCGTCGTTGACCGACTGGCGCATGCGTTCGGTGGTTTGGTATTTCATCAGAGCCGAAATCACGGATGGTTTTTCTCCGCGCGATACCATGGAAGCCGTCACGGCGCGTGCAGCCTCATTGACGTAGGCTGTTTCAATCATCCGCGTCAGTGCTTCATCGATGCCTTCCATGCGCGCAACCGGCAAACCAAATTGCTTGCGAATACGACCGTACGCTGTGGTGGTGCGCAGCATTGCTTTAGCGCCAGCTGTTGACGATGACGGCAACGAAATTGCCCGCCCCGCAGCAAGGCATTCCATCAACATCCGCCAGCCTTGGCCAGCCATAGCTTCGCCACCGATCACCCAGTCCATGGGGATGAACACGTCTTCTCCCCAATTCGGTCCGTTTGGAAACGCTGCTCCGCCTGGCAGGTGGCGGCGCCCAATATTGACGCCCTCGTGGTCTGCAGGAATGAGCGCCAAAGTAATGCCCAGGTCTTCACCCTTGCCCAACGTGTTGTCGGGATCAAATAGACGAAACGCCAAACCAACCAGCGACGCCTTTGGTCCAAGGGTAATGTAACGCTTGTCCCATGATAGGCGAATGCCAAGGGTTTCTTGGCCCTTGTGCGTTCCACGTTCGACATAGCCAATGTCTCGCATGGTGGCAGCGTCTGAGCCCGATGTCGGGCCGGTCAAGGAAAAACACGGCACTTCCTTGCCCTGAGCCAGTCGCGGCAGGAAGTGAGATTTTTGTTGTTCAGTGCCATACTTCTCAATTAGCTCGCCTGGACCTAACGAGTTTGGCACCATCACGATTGTAACAACGTCCGGTGATCTAGAAGCGACTTTGCCGAGGATGAGGGACTGCGCTTGGGCAGAAAACCCGAGCCCGCCATGTTCTTTTGAAATCAACATGCCGAGGAAACCGTTTGATTTCACAAAGTCCCAGATGTCATCTGAAATCTCATTCTGATTGAACCGCAGTGTCCAATCATCAATCATCTTGCACAGCTCTTCTGTCGGGCCATCAAGAAACGCGCGTTCTTCATCTGTCAGCACGATAGGTGGGATTGCACGCAGTTTGTCCCAGTCTGGATTTCCCGAAAACAGTTCCGCATCAAAGCCGACCGTACCGGCATCTAACGCTTCTTGTTCCGTATCGGAAACCTTCGGCAGTATCCCCTTGATCATTTTGAATGCGGGTTCTGTAATCACATTGCGATGCACGCTGGCAATGGAGAGTACGCCCAATACAACCGCAGGCACCCAGGCAAGCATTCCAAGAAACCCAGGGTCTGGAAATGCAAAGTCACCGGTCAATAAACCCGATTGCCAAACAAACACCGCACCCGCAGCTAGCGCCGCCCATGACCAGAGCTTGGCTCGGTTTATGCCCAGCGCCATCGCTGCGGCGAACAACAAAATCAGAAATACAAGAGTTGCCATGGCCAAAAGCCTCCTCAGCGGTGCAGGTCAACCGCAGCCCGCTTGATCCACACGCTCATTGCTGGTTGCCGTAAGTTCGCGCCCGGCAAGCCGCACCCATCCATTGGTGCTTCAGCTTGGATGACACAGCCGGCATAGCTGGCACCCGTTTCTGCCATTTCACCGATGCGTGCTTGATATGCGCGCGTCCAAATCAGCTTACCATCCACCTAGAATGACGCCCTAATATAAGTTAACGTTTACGTCAACGTAAAGCTAAGGCCGTTCCGACAGCTGCGGCCACAGGGTTTGGATTCCGAAGACCGCATCACCAGCTTTGCAACCATAGTCCTCCCCTGCGGGCCAAGCGAGCCTTTTGGCAGCAAATACACCGTGGTGTGAACCCTCCCCGCCTACTTTCCAGAGACCGGTCCAGGTTCAAATGTGCTGCTGGAGGTGTTGTGACACGGCCTGCTTAAAGAATACGAAACAGCAGCCGGCGCGCTGATGGGCTGTCCTTACCGCCCGACACTGTCCAGCATGCCCCCTTATGGGATCCCTATCACGCAATCTGTCGCCAACCGTGTTGCAGGGTCGAGTTGTAGGCGCCCTTAACATCACCCTCTTCGGGATGGATACACATCCCCGGTCAGGGTTTCGTACCACCCCAGGCTGTCCTCATAATTGCTGCGTCGCAGATCGGTATCCTCACCGG
This sequence comes from Alphaproteobacteria bacterium, assembly GCA_022600335.1. GTDB lineage: Bacteria > Pseudomonadota > Alphaproteobacteria > Rhizobiales > Hyphomicrobiaceae > JAHZKN01. The sequence goes on along the minus strand of JAHZKN010000126.1, from coordinate 625 downwards.
GCTTTGAGACAAATGCCCCCTTGGCAAGCAGCTGCTCCGTACCGTCACGTTCACCAACGTCATAGTCGGCACCAATCTTTGCACTGTCATCAGGCCCTAACATCGACCAACACGTATTGCGTAGCTTTACCGGCGGGGCATCCTTGACGTCTAAGCGGTCAAGTATATCTGCAACAACAATCTTCGCCTGGCTATGGGCAGAAAATGCTGACTTAGGCATCGGCTTTGCAATTGATGAATCGCCTAGCACATAAACATCGTCCACCTGTGTCGAACGAAAGCCATTGGGATGAATGGGACACCACGCCCCATTTGTTAAGCCCGCCTGGTGTGCAATCGCACCTGCCCTTTGACTCGGGATGATATTTGCAACCGCCGCTTTGATGGTGAGGCCTGCAGGTGTGTAAACTTCTCCTGTACGTGTATCAACGCGTGAAACCGAATAATCATCAATATCATTGGAGAGGTGCACCTCAATGATGTCTTTGTAGTAACGTGCAAAGGCTTCTTCAAATACGGGCTGCTTAGAGAACGAGAACTTTGCATCCAGAATAATGAGTATTGATTTAGGTTTTTTCGTTTTGAGATAGTGCGCAATCAAGCAAGCGCGCTCATAGGGACCTGG
>JAHZKN010000125.1 GCA_022600335.1 Alphaproteobacteria bacterium | reverse complement strand
TCATCGGATAAGCCGGCAGTGCTTTCAAACGGCGCACGCGTTATGGTGCCACCGCATATCGGCACAGGGACACGTGTTGTTGTGATGACGGCAGATGGCTCGTACGTTGAGCGCGCCAAAGATTGAGTGTTGAAGTCCGGTGCCGATGAGGTTCGGTGATTGCAGACGCGTTATGCGTCGTAATTTTTACGCACCTCGAAGACTTCCATGATGCGGCAGGCGCGGTGCGGACCATCGCAGACAAACGTCCACTTGCCTTCCGTGAACGTGTCGCACATTTTTACACCCTTGATCAAAATCCAGTGGCCTTCCTTGCCCTTGTGAATCGCTAGGATGTAGTGCGCCCAAGCGTTGCGCGGCTTCTGCATCCATTGCCACACCGTTGGTCGCTCCTTTCGCGTGCGACCGAGAAAACTCTCAGAAAGCGTCATCCGGTAGCCAAAGTGGGCAAGCGCGTTGGCGACCTCTTCGCTATAGGTGCCCTTGACGATCGGGTTGCACCCTTGCGGGTAGTGGCGTCCATCCCGGATCAGATCCTCAATGGTGGTGACCTTGTGGCCGGTAATGGCTGACAACACATACGGCCCACAAAATGCGACGCGCCCGGTGTCGTTGGTGACTTCAGCCAGGCTCGAGGTCAGACGCGTTGGTCGATCAAGATCATCCATAGGGGGGTCACCAAGGGAATTGAAAGGTTGGCGGCGTGGAAAACGGCTGCAAGCGGTGCCGCGCGCCGGCAAATCGTTAATGAATCCTTGCTCCCAGAGTGTTAACGAACCGTTAAGGCTGTTTTAGCCCCGGAAATCTGGGGCTCTGCGACGGCGGGAGCCCCTTGTTTCGCCCTTAGTGACGTGCATCATGGGACGGGAACGCAAAAAGCAGCATCTGAGCGCCGGGTATTGGTGCATGAGATCTGCCGGGAAAAGGGATGGAGACTCAAGACAATGCGGTACGACGAGCGCGATCGTGAAAGTAAAAACGTCGAAGATCGCCGCGGGCAACGGGGGCCAGTGGGGTTACCTGGTGGGATGCGTATTCCCATCGGTGGTAAGGGCGGCATGAGCCTGACAACGCTGCTCATCATCGGCGGCATCATGTTATTGTTTGGCATCAACCCGCTGGAAGTCCTGATGGGTGGCGGTGGCGGAGGCCGTGGTTTTGACGTTCCGCAAATGCCGCGCATGGAACAACAACGCAGACCAACAGCCAATCCTGGTCAGAAGTACGACATCCCGGGTCTGCCAGGCGGGCGTCAGTCCGCCCGCGTTCCGCGCGCCGACGATGAAATGGCGTCGTTTATTAAAAAAGTTCTGGCCGATACAGAAGACGTTTGGAAGCGCGTATTCCAGAGCTTTGGCAAGCGCTATGATGAACCGCAGCTGGTTCTGTTTTCGCGTGCGACGCGCACAGCTTGTGGCACCGGACTTGCGCAAATGGGGCCATTTTACTGCCCGCTTGATCGAAAAATATATATCGATCTCAACTTTTATAATGAATTGAAACGACGCTTTGATGCGCCTGGCGACTTTGCGCAAGCCTATGTTGTGGCGCATGAGGTTGGGCATCACGTGCAAACATTGCTTGGCATTGCAGGTAAGGTGCAAGAACTGAAGCAACGGGCCATGTCGCGCGGGCGCAAAGTCGAAGCCAATCAGATCCAGGTGCGGATGGAGTTACAGGCAGATTGCCTTTCCGGCGTTTGGTCAAAACTCAACCACCAGCTTAACAACCGGCTCGAGCCTGGCGATATCGAAGAGGGCCTAAATGCAGCCAGCCAGATTGGTGACGACATGATTCAAAAGCGGACTCAAGGTCATGTTGTGCCCGATGCATTTACGCATGGCTCGGCTGCCCAACGTGTGCGCTGGTTCAAACAGGGCTTCCAGTCCGGCCAGATGCAGGACTGCGATACATTCAACGTTGATGAGTCGCGGCTCTAGATCAGCCTGAAGATCTGCGCCTTAAAGTGCGTTGCCGGTGAACTCGCCGAGCGCGCAGCGTGCGCCGTTGGCATGAAGGCGTAAGCACACCTCAGTGGCTTCGTCGGCGGTATTAAATGGTCCTGCGATCAGATCATAGGTGAGACCCGTTGCATCGATGCCCGTGACATAGCGTGGCTCAAGCTTTCTGAGGGTTGATCCGTGGCGGTCCGCCAGTGCGCTCCAGCTCAGGCGCAGTGAGTCGATCGAAGGACCTGTCGCAATCCTGACACCAATCGGGCGGGTGGCGCGGGTGACAACGGCTGGGCCAAAGTCGATCGGTTTGGCGTTTGCCGCCCCCAGGCTACCAGTTTGAACGTTTGTTTTGGTCACTGGTTTGGCGGCAGGCTTGGGTGCCGGCTTTGGCGTTGGCTTCGGCACTGGCTTGGCAAGCGCAGCAACCTTCTGGGTTGTTGGTTTGGTTTCAGTCGTTGCAGTTTTGACGGCTGGCTCGGTTGCAGGGGGTGCCTTCTCGATCACCTCTTTCTTGGCAGCCACTTGTGTGTCAGCAACTTTGTTGTCGGCCACAGCTGCTGTCTTGTTCAACGTGGTGACATTGGTTGCGGCTTTAGGCGCCGTATCCGGCACAGCTGTATTGGTGATGGCTGTGCCAGCATCTTTAGCAGCCGCGTTTTCTGCAGCCGTTTTAGCAACCGTAGCTGCAGTTTCAGTGGCTGCGCTGGTATCCTCTGACAATGGGCGATTGAGGATTTTTGTGCCGGCGACTTGCTCCGATATAACAGTAGAGTTGGGATCTGTAGGAGTTGACTCTTCAGCTGTTGTCGGAACGGGCGTAGGCACCGCCGCCGTTGTCGTCTCGGTTGATACCGTTTCAGCATCCGTGTTGGCTGCCTCTGTCACTGGATGAGTTGATGACGGTGTCGGTTGCTCCTGAGGGGCGAAGGGGTCTAATTTGGTTTTTTCCTCAGCCAAACGCTCGGCGTTTTCCGCTTTGGTCCGCGCAAGTTCCTGCTCCACCGCGGCCAACTCGCGTTTGAGCTGTTCAGCGTCTGCGAACGTGGTCTCTTCGCTGCCGGGATCGCTACTGGCTTGGTTAAGCAGGTCTGGCCGTGCGACCGCGACAGAGATATAAACGATGGCAACCAGCGCCAGCGCCGACCAAATGGCAACGTACGGCGTCAAGAGACGTCGAAGGGTTGAGGGTATAGTTTGGTTCACGGCATCCTGCTGCATGGTGGCTCGCATTCCGGCTCTGAGTTGGTCGCAAGGCCATGGGAAGCGCGCCCCAGATGCCCAGCCCAAACTTCAGGCGTGGCATGGCGAGCGAACCCACAGTTGCATAGAGCAACCAAAGGTGAGTCGGAGGACCGGGTCAAACCTTGTAGCCAGGCGTTCAGTATACGCTGTGGACCGGTTGTGGAGGGGGTCGACGCGTGCGCGAGCGCGTTAACTTAATACCCGTAAAACGCGAAAAACTGACGCCGATCCGGGCGACTTGGTGAGCCGAATCTGGTGTTTAGATACGATTGCCCTGCAGCAGGCCGTGTTCTGGCCTCCAATCCGTGCGTCTTGGCACAGGTTATGCTCAGGGAAAGAGGCGCCATCTCATTGGCCATGGGCGGCATGTTGCCTGAATGGCGTGCCATGGCGTAGTCGATGCACCGCAGCTGCCGCCAAATCACGGTACGACGGATGGTGGCCCCGTAGGTCACCACTAGGTTAGGACAAAGCCAAGCATGAGCCGGCCGCCGCTTCTGACAGTTATACTCGCCGCAGGCATGGGGACGCGCATGAAATCCGCGCGGCCCAAAGTCTTGCACGAGGTCGCAGGACGCTCGATGCTCGGCCATGTTTTGGCAACAGCATCACAGCTGGGCGATGGCCATGCGGCTGTTGTTGTCGGCCCCAACATGGAAAGCGTTGCAGAGGAAGCCAAACGTTGGCGAGCTGATGCGGAGATCTTTGTTCAAGCAGAACAACGTGGCACGGCCGACGCGGTGCGCGCAGCACGCACAGCGCTTGCGGGACATTCAGGTGATGTGTTGGTGCTCTATGCCGACACACCTTTGATCACGCCCGGCACTCTTGAAAAGATGCGATCTGCTCTCGATGCCGGCGCACACGTTGCCGTGCTCGGATTCCAACCAAAGGATCCCACAGGTTACGGTCGCTTGTTGTTAGATGCGCGCGGCGACCTTAGTGCCATCCGCGAACATAAAGACGCGTCCGACACTGAGCGGGACGTGCGCCTGTGCAACTCAGGTGTGATGGCGTTTCGGATTGAAAACCTCGACGCAGAGCTGTCGAAGATTAGCAACGACAATCAAAACGGTGAATTTTACCTCACAGACATTGTAGAACAGGTCGTTGCATCCGGCCGGCGCGTGTCGGTCGTGACAGGATCAGAAGCCGAGGTGCTCGGCGTTAATGCACGCGATCAGTTGGCCGCTGCCGAAACTATCTGGCAAAGCTGGAGGCGCACTGCATTTATGCAGTCTGGTGTCACACTCACGGCGCCAGACACCGTATGGTTCAGTTACGACACTGAGATTGGCCGCGATGTTGTTATCGAACCAAATGTCTTTTTTGGCCCTGGCGTTGTGATCGAAGACGGTGTTGCTATCCGTGCCAATTGCCACATTACTGGTGCACGCGTTGGGGCTGGTGCCACCATAGGTCCGTTTGCGCGCCTGAGACCCGGGGCGGACCTTGCAGCCGACGTTCACGTTGGCAATTTTGTTGAGATCAAAAATGTCACCCTCGGCACGGGCGCCAAGGCCAACCACTTGTCTTATTTGGGTGACGGCTCAGTTGGAGCGGGCGCGAACATTGGCGCTGGGACAATCTTTTGCAATTACGATGGTTTCTTTAAGCATCAGACCGAGGTTGGTGACGGGGCGTTCGTCGGCTCCAATTCAGCGCTTGTTGCGCCCGTCAAGATTGGCGCTGGTGCCTATGTCGGCTCTGGCAGTGTGATCACAAAGACAGTGAGTGCAGGCAGCCTTGCCTTGGAGAGATCGGAACAGCAAGAGCGAACCGGTTGGGCGGAAAAGTTTCGCACTCTCATGGCCAACCGAAAACGCCGGGCTGACAAGGCGGGATGATCGGCTGACCGCGCCCAAAAGGCCGAGTGAAGCAATTGGACATATAGTTTGATTTGTCCGTCATATTTTGCCGACGTATGGCAAACACTATGAAACTTTGAAGGAACGACGGTACATGTGTGGCATTGTTGGCATCATCGGCAACAAACCCATCGCCCAGGATCTCGTGGAAGCGCTGCGCCGACTGGAATATCGCGGCTACGATTCAGCTGGGGTTGCGACTGTTGAGAAGGGCGCACTTGGCCGACGTCGCGCTGAAGGCAAGTTGCGCAACCTTGAGCAGCGGCTGTTGAGTGAGCCTTTGCAGGGCCATATTGGCATTGCTCACACCCGATGGGCCACCCACGGCCGACCAACGGAAACCAACGCGCACCCCCACATGAGCGCCAAGGTATCGGTGGTTCACAATGGCATCATTGAAAACTTCCGTGCACTCAAAGCCGAATTGAGTGCACGTGGCCATGTCTTTGAGTCCGATACGGACACCGAAGCGGTTGTGCACCTCATTACAGATGAGCTGCAAAACGGTGCGAAGCCGGTTGAGGCTGTCAAGAATGCACTTGTTAAACTTCAAGGGGCGTTTGCACTCGGCATCATTTTTTCTGGTGATGAAGATATGATGATCGCGGCGCGCAAGGGCAGCCCCTTGGCCATCGGCCACGGTAACGGCGAGATGTACATGGGCTCCGATGCCATCGCATTGGCTCCGTTTACGCCAGAGATTACCTATTTAGAAGAAGGTGATTACGCGGTGTTGCGCCGTGCGGGCG
>JAHZKN010000124.1 GCA_022600335.1 Alphaproteobacteria bacterium | reverse complement strand
CAGAGGACGGATTGGCAGATAAATCCGGTTAAACCGGACATGATCTAGATCTGAAATCACAGCCTCCGCTTATCCCTTGTCTCCGGGCCCAAAATCTGCAACATTCGGATCAAAAGGTCAGTAATCCTGTCCTTTATGCCCGCGCCATCTTAGGGGATAGTTTTCAACCCTCAGGGGCGCGGTTGCTTGTGGCAGATCCAAAAGTGTTGGATTGGGTATTGAATACCGGATGTTTGGTGCGATGGACGGGATGGTGGCGTTAGTGGCAGGACCCTTTGTATCGTTTCGCAAACGGTCCACGAGGTAATCGCTAAACGTCTGCGCGCATAGAACGAATTGCCGTCCGACATCCGTCGCGCCCTGACTGCCACGACTTCAAGAGTACTCCGGTCGACTGCACTGGTTTGCAGCTGAGCCAACAGATTGTGACGACGCAAACAACTCCAACAATATCGCTCTGACGAGCAACCGAGGCGAAACAAAATGCAGACCGCACCACTGAAACCCAGCGCCATCCAGCGCCCTGAAGCTGAAGGTCTTTTTGATCCAGCGCTGGAGCGTGATGCCTGTGGTGTTGGATTCATCGCCGACCTGAAGGGCCGCAAGTCGCACAAGATTGTCGAAGGCGGTCTTGAAATCCTGCTGAACCTTGAGCATCGCGGTGCCGTCGGTGCAGATCCGCTCACCGGCGACGGCGCCGGAATTCTGTTTCAAATTCCACACGCCTTTCTCGCGCAAGAATGTCAGGTCTCCGGCTTTTCACTGCCACAACCGGGCAACTATGCCGTTGGTCACATCTTCATGCCGAAAAATGCCCGCCTGAGACATCACTGCGAACGGGTCTGGGCGCGATGTCTGAAAGATGAAGGCTTAAAAACTTTAGGCTGGCGTACAGTTCCCGTCGATAACTCGTGCTTGTCGACATTGGTGGCGGCGACCGAACCATTTCATCGCCAAATTTTCATTGCCCGCCCGGCCGAGGTTGCTGATCAGGATGAGTTTGAGCGTCGCCTTTACCTCGCCCGCAAGGTTGTCAGTAATTCTATCCGCAATGCCTATAAAGGTCGCGACATTGGTCACTACACCGTGTCACTGTCGAGTAGAACACTTGTTTACAAGGGCATGTTCTTATCGGCACAAGTGAAGGCGTATTACAAGGATCTCTCAGACCCGCGTTTTACGTCTGCCATCGCGCTGGTTCACCAACGCTTTTCAACCAACACTTTTCCCTCTTGGCGTCTTGCACATCCCTATCGGATGGTCGCTCACAACGGCGAGATCAACACACTTCGCGGCAACGTCAATTGGATGGCAGCGCGCCAAGCCTCTGTGTCCTCCCCGTTGTTTGGTCAGAACATATCAAAGTTGTGGCCGATTTCTTTTGAAGGTCAGTCTGATACAGCCTGCTTCGACAACGCCTTGGAATTCTTGACACGCGGCGGTTACAGCCTCGCCCATGCGGCAATGATGATGATCCCAGAAGCGTGGGCCGGCAATCCAATGATGGATGTCAAGCGGCGCGCGTTTTACGAATACCATGCCTGCATGATGGAGCCGTGGGATGCCCCGGCCGCGGTTGCGTTTACCGATGGCCGCCAAATTGGTGCAACGCTCGACCGCAACGGCCTGCGTCCCGCGCGCTACTTGGTTACAAAAGATGATCTGGTCATCATGTCGTCGGAGTCTGGCGTTCTGCCCGTTCCCGAAAGCGACATTGTGAAGAAGTGGCGCTTGCAGCCAGGCAAAATGCTGCTCATTGACCTGGAAAAAGGCTGCATCATTTCTGATGAAGAGCTGAAAGCCGAGCTTGCTTCAAGCCATCCCTTTGAGCGTTGGTTGGAGCAGACACAAATACAAGTCACGGATCTGCCACTTGCTGACGCACCGCAACTCAAAAAATCTAATGTTGATTTGCTCGATCTGCAGCAGGCCTTTGGCTACAGCCAGGAAAGCCTCAAAGTTCTAATGGCTCCGATGGCCCAGACCGGCCAGGAAGGCACTGGATCGATGGGCAACGACACGCCAATTTCAGCGTTGTCGTCCAAAGCTAAGTCGCTACACACGTATTTCAAGCAAAACTTTGCGCAGGTGACCAATCCACCAATCGACTCTATCCGCGAGGAGTTGGTGATGAGTTTGGTGTCGTTTATCGGCCCGCGCCCAAACCTTCTCGAGCTGGACGGCATGTCGAGCGTCAAGCGGCTTGAAGTTGACCAGCCCATTTTGAGCAATGATGATCTTGAACGCATTCGACAAATTGGACGCGTCGCCGACAATCACTTCTCTTCGATCACAATCGACATCACCTACCCAGTTGAAGACGGCCCCGATGGCATGGCAGCCGCCCTAGATGTTGTCTGTGCCGAAGCGGAAGAGGCTGTCCGCTCGCACGATTATAACATCATCATTCTCTCTGACCGCGACATGGGGCGCGCGCGCATTCCTGTGCCATCGCTGCTTGCAACGTCCGCGGTTCACCATCACCTCATTCGTTGTGGCCTGCGCACATCTGTCGGACTGGTTGTTGAAACGGGCGAAGCCCATGAAGTGCATCAGTTCTGCACGCTTGCTGGCTATGGTGCAGAAGCTATCAACCCTTATCTGGCCTTTGATACACTTGCTGCATTCGCGCCAAATCTCGATCCAGACCTGACACCAGCTGAGGCGCAGAAGAAATACATCAAAGCGATTGGCAAGGCGATCCTCAAGGTGATGGCCAAGATGGGGATCTCGACCTACCAGTCGTATTGTGGCGCGCAGATTTTTGATGCCGTTGGTTTGCGCACTTCTTTTGTCGAGAAGTACTTCACTGGAACCCACAGTCAGATTGAAGGTGTCGGCCTGGCGGAGATTGCACGCGAGACGGTCAACCGCCACACAGCTGCGTTTGCCGACGTGCCGGTCCTTGAAAGCAGCCTCGATGTGGGCGGTGAGTACGCCTACCGTGTGCGCGGTGAAGCCCACGTTTGGCGGCCGAACGTTGTTGCCGATCTCCAGCACGCTGTGCGTGCGGGAGATGCGCTTAACCCAAACAATCCAGCGATCCCAGAAAAGTATCAATCCTTCGCTGACGCCATTAACAAGCAGTCCGAACAACTGATGACCATGCGCGGACTGTTCCGCCTCAAGAACGCCGGCGAAAATGGTCGCGCTCCCGTCGCGCTTGAGGATGTCGAGCCTGCCAGCGAGATCGTCAAACGATTTTCCACTGGTGCCATGAGCTTTGGTTCTATTTCCCGCGAGGCGCACACCACACTTGCCGTTGCCATGAACCGCATGGGCGGCAAATCCAATACCGGCGAAGGGGGCGAAGAGACGGATCGCTTTAAACCGCTGCCGTCAGGGGACTCGATGCGCTCAGCGATTAAGCAAGTCGCATCCGGCCGATTTGGCGTGACGACGGAGTACCTTGCCAATTCCGACATGATGCAAATTAAAATGGCGCAGGGTGCAAAACCCGGCGAAGGCGGCCAGCTGCCTGGTCATAAAGTGGATGCGACCATTGCAAAAGTACGTCATTCAACGCCTGGCGTCGGACTGATCTCGCCACCACCACACCATGACATCTATTCGATCGAAGATCTCGCGCAATTGATTTTTGATCTCAAGAACGTCAACCCAGCCGGCGACGTCTCGGTTAAGCTTGTCTCCGAAGTTGGTGTTGGCACAGTCGCCGCCGGCGTCGCCAAAGCGCGTGCCGATCACGTAACAATCTCTGGCTTTGAAGGCGGCACGGGTGCTTCGCCGCTAACCTCAATCAAACATGCTGGAAGCCCTTGGGAAATTGGCCTAGCCGAAACGCATCAAACCTTGGTGATCAACGAATTGCGCGGGCGCATCGCGGTGCAAGTCGATGGTGGGCTGCGCACCGGGCGCGATGTTGTTGTTGGCGCGCTTTTAGGTGCCGATGAATTTGGTTTTTCAACCGCACCATTGATTGCCGCTGGCTGCATTATGATGCGCAAGTGTCACCTCAACACCTGTCCGGTCGGCATCGCCACTCAGAACCCAGAGCTGCGTGCCAGATTTACCGGCACACCTGAGCATGTCATCAATTACTTCTTTTATGTAGCTGAGGAAGTCCGCGCCATCATGGCGGACATGGGCTTCAGAACCGTGGCGGAGATGATCGGCCAAAGCGATTGCTTAGACAAAGATCGGGCCATCACACATTGGAAAGCCAATGGATTAGACTTCCAAAAAATCTTCCATAAGCCGACCCCAAATGAAGGCGTTGCAATTTACAATTCCGAACGCCAAGACCACGGCTTAGAGAAGGTGCTCGACAATCAATT
>JAHZKN010000123.1 GCA_022600335.1 Alphaproteobacteria bacterium | reverse complement strand
GCTTTACACTTGATGATGGCTATCGAGACAACATTGATCACGCTTATCCGGTATTCAAGCGGCACAATGTCCCCTTCACTATATATCTCCCGACCGCGTTTGCTGATGGCGAAGGCGAACTGTGGTGGCTGGTGCTGGAAGAGTCTATTCTCAAGGCAGGCAAGATCAGCGTGACCATCGATGGGTCACTGCGCACATTCCGCACAAAAACGACGCAAGAAAAGGATGCAGCGTTTGATGTCATTTACTGGTGGCTGCGGTCTCTGCCCGAGCGTCAGGCGCGGCACATCGTGCGTGAACTTGCCGAGCAAACCGGTTACGACGCTTCGCCGTTGTGCGCTGATCTTGTGATGACGTGGGATGAGGCGCGTTCGCTTGCAGCCGATCCTCTGGTGACATTTGGTGGGCATACGTGCCGTCACTTAGCGCTTGCTAAACTGCCCAAAGAAGAGGCGCGGTGTGAGGTGGCCGAAAGTATCTCACGCCTTGAACGCGAGCTTGGTCGCCCCTGCCGACACTTTTCTTATCCCTATGGCGATGAAGGCAGCGCCAGCGAGCGCGAGTTTGAACTTGTCGCTGCACTTGGCTTAGCGACAGCAGTGACAACGCGCAAAGGTCACGTCCATGACTTTCACGCCAATCAGATCACGGCCCTGCCGCGCGTCTCTCTTAACGGGGGTTATCAGGACCTGCGTTTTGTCAGTTTGTTTTTGACTGGCGTTCCGTTTGTTTTGTGGAACGCGCTGGGTCGTGTTCGCGCCGTACTTGCACGTATCGCAAATACAGGGTTGCGGAATCTTGCACCGTCAAAACTACCGACACGCTAGCGTTGTCCTCGTGCAAGGAATATTTGGGCCGGTTCAACTCGATTTGTGCATCCAACTGATCAACCAGGCAGCAACTGGCACCCAAAGTGTCCCGGCGACCACATAGTAGGCAAGCTCTGCCACCCTTGAGGCATTAACCTGCAAAACTATGGCAAAGACCATGCCGCAAAGTGCATAGATCAGCAGAAAGACCAGCAATGCGAGCGTGCCGATGAGCTTGCGAGTGGATGGGGTCACGAGATAGCAAGCCTTTTTTAGAATTGTCATATTGGCAGGGCGTGCGCACTGGTCGTCTTGCGATTATTCAGCCATGCCATTAACACCAGCGTCAGACAGTTTGTGATGTATCAAAGGGCCGCACCATGGCTGGAAGCAATCATTCGCGAACAAGCCACCGCACGCAGGCACAGGCAGTTGCCACGTGGTTGTTTGCCGTGGCGTTTTTGGTGTTTCTGATGATCCTTGTGGGTGGCGCAACGCGGCTCACCGACTCTGGCTTGTCGATTACGGAATGGAAGCCGATTTTAGGTGCGATCCCACCGTTTAGCGAGGCGGATTGGCAGTCGGCTTTTGAAAAGTACAAGCAAATTCCAGAGTACAAGTTGGTCAATAAGAATATCTCCTTGGATGGCTTCAAAACCATTTTCTGGTGGGAGTGGGGGCACCGATTTCTTGGCCGCGTTATAGGGGTCGCCTTTGCACTACCGTTTCTCTATTTTCTCGTCAAAGGCTCTTTGACAAAGGGTCTTGCAGCACGATTATTTGGCATCTTTATCCTCGGTGGGCTGCAAGGCGCAATCGGATGGTACATGGTGATGTCCGGCCTCGTAGATCGTGTTGATGTGAGCCAATATCGTTTGGCACTGCACCTCGTGGTCGCCTTTTTAATTCTTGGTCTGTTGATTTGGGTCGCTCTTGATCTTCTGTCACCTGCTGCAGAATTTGGCCATCGACATATCATGACAGCACTGAGCGGCGTGGCGGGCACAATTGTTGGCCTGTTATTGTTGCAGGTTGTTCTCGGTGCATTTGTGGCTGGTACCAAAGCGGGCCTTGCGTATAACACATGGCCGCGCATGAACGGGGAGTGGCTCCCATCTGGGATGGCAACACTAACGCCTTGGTATCGCAATCTGTTTGAAGACATTGCGACAGTGCAATTTAATCATCGTGCAGTTGCCTATCTGATTGCAGTGTTGGCTGTCGTGAACTTGGGAATTGCGGTCCTGTCGCGCCATCGAACGTGGAAGATTTTTGTCTCCGCGTCCCTCGTGCTCTTAGCAGTAGTGGCGCAGATCATGCTTGGAATATGGACACTGCTCAATGCGGTACCCCTCAGTTTGGGTGTTGCACACCAAGCAGCCGGTGCCATCGTATTTGCCATCGCGGTGCGCCATTGGCATATGGCACGATCGCCAATCGGAGCCGAAACCAACGGATCTGCAAACCATTGAGCAGATTGGTATCAGCTAAATGCCAAGCATGAGTTTGATGTTTTGCACGGCGGCACCTGCAGCACCTTTGCCAAGATTATCGAGCTTGGCAACCAGCAAACATTGTTGTTCAGGCTCATTGTCAAACAGGTAGAGATGCATCGCATCGTCGCCCGCGACGGTATCGGCAGCAAGCCGCACCGGTGTATCTTTGTGTACAACTACGTTTGGGCTGGCGTCGGCGTAATAAGCCAGGAACAATTGCTCCAAGTCCGAGAGTGTTGGAGGGGCATCACGTGTTGCAAACGATAGCGGCACACTCACCAGCATCCCTTGAGC
>JAHZKN010000011.1 GCA_022600335.1 Alphaproteobacteria bacterium | reverse complement strand
GGCCAGTGGGCTCCATATCGCGCGCATAGAAGGTGGAGAACCACCTAAAACCCCGCGATCCCTCTAAAGTCTTAAGATAGGTACCGCCTAGACCTTTGCCAAGCCGCCCACTCCATCAATTCCCGCGATTTTCCTTTGTCTTTGACCAGATCTCGGCGGTGCCCACCCCCTGATCTGTCGTTCTCTGACATTACGGTCAATTTTAGCGCACACCTATAAAGGCCGCCCAATAGTCCCCACTGCAAACACCATGCCTGCCAGGTGGATCCTCGCTACGGCTTTCTGGCGGCGGCGATGGCCCACCGCCAATATGAAGGGTCGGGACCGCCAGAAGCTCATCTCCATGCCAGAATGATGGCAAAGTTGCAGCAGCCGCAGCGGGCATGTTTGCCAATCCCGCCTCAAGTTGGGGGCGCAGTGCTGCAAACCCGGGACGACCTAGAGCCCGCACCGTTACTGCCTTATTCGATTCAGGGTGCTCGGATGAAACTGACACGTGAAACCGCTGGTCCCACTCAGCCGTGTCGCCGGCAGCAACCTTAATGGCAGGCAGAGGCACACGCCCTTCCTCACGATAAATCTGAACCGTGTCAGCGTTTCTCGAAATGATACAACCGCCAAGTGTCGCCGTTCGATCAATCCCAGTTGCCAACCGATTGTGCAACGCTTCAATTTTCAGAAGCTCGGCTGAAGCCGCACTGCCCCCAAACCCATCAATCAAACGCAGCAAAACGCGAATTTGAATGTCGTCTGCCAGTGCACGAAAGTCAGACCATGCAACTTCTGCAAAAGCACCATTGTTAAGTGTGACAGCGGCTGTGACAAAAGTCTCAGTCGCCTGCTCAAGTGCACGCCGCGCCCGCCCCGCTCGCTGCGCACTTAACGCTAGGGCTTCTTGTGTCACACCAAGGTCTGCTAGTTTGTGCAGAGCTTGACGCACTTGGATACGCTCAAATTCCAACGAAGCATTTGATGGATCATCGAGCCATGATTGACCGACGGCCTGCAGCATCTGTTCAAGGCGGGACTTTGGGACTCCAAGCAACGGCCGCTCCAAAGTCAAATCCTCCGACACCTCGGTTAGCGGGCGCGCTTCGTCCATTGCACTCAAGCCGTCGATCCCGCTGCCGCGTACCAAACGCATCAAAAATGTTTCCCCCTGGTCATCCTGTGTGTGGGCGGTGACAAGCGCCGTCGGCTGGGGCAGCGCCCTTTGTTCAACGATGTCACCCAGCAAGCGATAGCGTGCGTCTCGGGCCGCGGCTTGTCGCCCTGTCAACGGCTTGTCGCCATCCCATCTCGCCACCGTGTGTCCGACACCAATCCTGGCTGCGAGCGCTGCAACCCACGCAGCTTCTGTCTTCGATTCCGGACGCAGATTGTGATCAATCGTTGCCGCCTCGATCTGCGGAGCATCAGTGGCATCCTTCGCCCAGCGCACCAGCAGATGCAGCAAGGCAACGCTGTCCGCGCCACCAGAGACAGCAACCAAAATCGAGCTATATTTTTTTAGGCGATCAAACAGCACCCGCAGGTCTTCATCCGAGAAGAGGGCGGCGGGGGTGCGTTCAGATGCAGAATCACATGTCACAACGGACCAACGCTTTACGTGCAGCCGACGCGCTGGCGCTCACTATCGGCTTTTGATTTCACATGATCGGGCGCATTCGGGTAGCGCTTTGCCAAGGTACGAAACGCAGAACACGCCTCAGAGCGCTTACCAAGGTTTGCAAGCGCCATCGCGCGCTTCAATTGGCTATCGGGCGCCTTATTCGAACTCGCATACGCAGCCGTCACAATATCAAACGCCTCAGCAGCATCGGTGTAATTTTGTTGAACGTAGTAAGTCTCACCCAGCCAATAGAGCGCATTTGGAACCAACTTGTGCTCAGGAAAATCGCGCAGAAAGCCTCGAAATCCGGCTTGAGCAGCAGAATAATTTTGCTGCAACAAATGACCATACGCGGCCTCATAATTGGCTTGCGGTGCGTCTTGCACGGCTGCCGGTGCAAAGGCGCCGCCTGTAGCACCTTGATTTCCATAAGCTCCTGTGCGCGAACCAGCACTCGGTCGCGCATCTGCAATCAAATTTCCGATCTCATCTCTGCGCGCTGCGGGACTGACGGTTGTTGCTCCAAATCCAGAGCCACTCGTGCCGGCCGTGCGTGGCGCTGGCGTTTGTCTGTTAAAGCCGGAGACGCGCGGGCCGACAGCGCCACCACTTTGCAGCGCCTGCATGTCTGAGGATAGCCGAGCAACCTGAGCGCTGAGCGCCTTGATTTGCGTTTCAAGACCATTTACGCGCGCGCCGTTAGCAGACGCACTGCGACCACTGGTAAATGCCGTCCTGCCACCCTGCCCACCGGACTTGGCGAGAGATTCAAGCGTTCCAATCACAACCTGCAGATCAACGAGTTGTTCTTCCAATTGTTCGACGCGACGGCTCAAAGCCTGCGTGCGTGACGCCTCTGCTTTCTTGGCCGCGGCATCTTGCGCAAGACTTTGATCCGCGGTGAAGCTAACACCTGTGAGAAGCGCGACACAGGCGCAAGCAACCACAACTACGCTTCGCCCGCACCACTTTCGACTGCACTTGGAATTCGTCGCCACCATCCCCGTCTCTTTCATGCAAGAGGTTGCTCATCAATAGAGGCGCAAAAGAACACAACCAACGCTCGCCTGTTCTGAGGCCCCTGTATAGCATTTCTCCACCGGCGACGACAAATTTTGCCGTTAGGTTTTGCGCTGTGAATGCGTGCGGCCAGCTGCTGTTGCAATACTGCCCGTGGCAGCGGATGACACCGCCATTGGCAGGCGCCATCGGGCTCTGTGTACAAGGGGCTAATGAACCACAGTGCTTGCAGATCAGGGCGCTCACGCCGGGGCAGTGATCAGCGCACTGTCGAAGGCTGGCTACGCGAATCAACACCAGGCTCGGCCGACGAATCGCTTGCAATATCGGTCTTGTAACCAATCACGGTCACCACGCGCCGGTTTTGTGCCGAACACGTCGCGTCTGGACAATCCGCAATCGGTTGCGCGCGGCCAACTCCAACCAACTGCAGGCGGCTTGATGCGACACCTTCTTCAATGAGGCGATCCCGCACAATCCGGGCACGATCATAAGAAAGCGTTTCCTGTGCTTCTGGCGACAAGCGACCATCATCTGCATGGCCGGTAATGTTCGCACTCAATGTTGGGTGTGCATTGAGCCATCGAGCCTGAGCCTGCAACACATCGCGTGCGCGGGCGCCGAGCCGGTGGCTCCCAACAGAAAAGAAAACACGATCGCCAACGTCGGCGATGAACTGCCGTTCCATCATCGCCAGCTGACGCGCGCGTAGCGCCCGTTGATGCATTTCCTTCTCGCGTTCCGGACGTAGCGGACCGTAAGTCTTTTCGCGGCGCGAGCCTTGATGCGGCTCAACCCCGCTTGTCTTAGGTTGGGGCCGGGTGTGACGCCTAGTCGCTTGGCGCGCCTTTCTGCCACGATAGAGTTGACCAAGATGGGCTCGGGATTCATCCGCCAGGCGACCGTCCGGCTTGGCTGCAATCAGTTGCTCAAAGAGTTGGCGAGCTCTGTCATCGTCTCCGGATTCGAGGGCGGCGCGCGCGTCTGCAAACATCTCCACCAGCTGCCGCGAGGTTGCACGTGGGCGCTCTCGCGCCGCGTCGGGATTTTCTGGACCCGCTCCTGTCCCACCCTCGCTCGTGATAGGGCCGTTGCCGTTCAAACGGCCATTCAAATGGAATGTGCCAAGCACGGCTTCATTAGCTGGCCCAGGATGGGCAGCACGATTGGGAAACTGATCATCAGCAGCTTGGCCGACCGTCGAGACAGAAAACACCAGGAAACAAGTCAAAAGATACCAGCAGGCGCCGGCAAAAGCCTGCCCGAATGGTGCCTGAGCACCAACGCTGAATTGTACCAAACGCCGCAACATGGCCTAACAAACCTTAGACTGAGAACCTGCTCAGAGCGCCAAGTGTGGCGAATTTTTGCGGCCAACTGAGGGCAAATCAATAGGGCGCGCTGTCTCGACGGCAGAACATTCGACCAAATGCCTTCCCGAGCCAAAGGCCCGGACTTATCCGGCCACGCGGTTGTTCAGCACAGTTTGCGCCCGGCGGTTTTGCGACCAACAGGAAATGTCGTTGCACACCGCAACCGGCCGCTCCTTACCGTAGGAGATAGTGCGCAAGCGCTGTGCTTGAATGCCCGTCCGGGTCAGGTAGTTGCGCACCGCGGTTGCACGGCGTGCGCCCAGCGCCATGTTGTATTCACGCGTGCCACGCTCATCGGCGTGGCCCTCAATCGTAATGGTGAATTGCGGATATTGGCGTAGCCATTGCGCCTGTTTGCGCAACGTTGCTTGGGCTTCCGGCGTCAAGTCTGTGCTGTCGGAAGCGAAGTATACGAGATCGCCAACATTGACGCTAAAATCGCGCTGTGTGCCAGGCGTGATTGGCCCACTGCCACCCGCACCTGGTCCGAGTTGCGCGCTATCAGGTGTTGCCGATTTATTGGCACAGCCGCCGGCTAGCAGTGTGGCGGCCATAAGCGCAGCCGCTGCGGCGCTAGAGAATGATCGAAAACCCGCCATGGATGACCCCTGAGATTGGTGCGGACGATGCGATTGGTTCAGACGACCCGCGCTGCAACCCATTTTTCAGGGATGTCGATGACGACGGGAACGGTCCTTCATATCACTCGCTCAGCCTAGAGTTCGCACCAAAATGTGGCCAATCAACGAAATCCACTGCCTGTTTGCTTGCCCCACCCCTGCGGCAGATGATGCCACTTTTTGGGACTTCAGCGGCTCATTGCAGGCCGATTCGGTCAAAACAACGCAATTGTGCCACAAACAGAGCCAGGACCATTCTGGCTGGCGCGGGACCCTCACCGCGACAACAACATTATACTGCACAAAAGAAAAACCGAACCGACACGCGAAGGCGTGGCGATTCGGTTTCTTTTTATTGCCGTTCCGCAGCCGAAACTACGGACTGTACAACAAGTGTTCCTAGCGAACCTGAGCAGCGGCCGGAACGTCGGCGCCGAGCTTCATTGGAACATGCTCTTCACGACGACATGCGCCGAGAGCAACTGCTGCACAAACTGTGGCGATAACAATAGCGCCCTTCATAATCTTCTCTCCTATGTTTTCTGGTACCAGAAAGAATTATCGAACCAGAGCAGCTGCCGGAACATCAGCGCCAAGTTTCATCGGTACATGTGCTTCACGTCGACATGCGCTAAGCGCAACCGCCGTGACCACTACCGAAAGAACCATCAGCCCCTTAACTCCAAGCATCTAATCCACTCCAAATGCTGGACGGCAACTAGCCGAGTATTGGGGTACCGGCATGGGGTCTGTCGATCAAGAACAGAGGCGGTTTTCCAACTGTTTTCCAACCCCATTGATGCGAAAATGCCACGCTGATTTCAGCCGGATTAAACCTGGAGATTCGGCGAAGCCGCATCTTCTAAGTATATGTAAACAAACGGATAAATATAGCCGCCTTCGCACGGATGAAAACTGCGTGGCGCCGCAATCCGT
The DNA here is from genome assembly GCA_022600335.1 of Alphaproteobacteria bacterium. GTDB lineage: Bacteria > Pseudomonadota > Alphaproteobacteria > Rhizobiales > Hyphomicrobiaceae > JAHZKN01. The sequence goes on along the minus strand of JAHZKN010000011.1, from coordinate 1,509 downwards.
GCCCAAAGAGGCGCGGGCCTGTGTGCTATTTCAGAAGCGGCGACCAGGCTGGATCTGAGGCATAGGATGGGGTTGCCACGACTCGCTCGTTATAGCCGGTGACATCGACTGAATAGATCTTCGAACCGCCATTTGCACCGGGACTTTCGCGAAAGAACATCAGAACCCGGCCATTCGGGGCCCAGGTTGGACCTTCATTGTGAAAACCTGAGGTGAGAATGCGCTCACCCGATCCATCTGGGCGCATCACACCGATGAGAAACCGCCCGGCCAGCTGTTTGGTGAACGCAATGTAGTCGCCACGCGGTGACCACACCGGTGTTGAGTAGCGACCGTCACCAAAACTAATGCGCACAACGCCAGATCCATCTGCATTCATCACATAGAGTTGCTGCGACCCTTCACGATCGGATTCAAAAACAATGCGTTGTCCATCGGGTGCGTAACAGGGCGCGGTATCAATGCCTGGAGAATTGGTGAGCTGTCGTGTTTGCCGCGAGACAACATCCAGCTCAAACAAGTTGGCATCGCCGCCAGCCTGCTTGCTCATGACAATGCGTCGGCCGTCTGGTGAAAAGCGTGGTGCAAAGGTCATGCCGCGAAAGTTGCCTAGCACTTGTCGTTTGTTGCTCGCGAGATCCAACAACACAACGCGCGGCTGGTCTTTGGTGTACGACGTGTACGCAATCTCTTGCCGCGTTGGACTAAACCGCGGCGTGAGCACCAATTCATTACCTTTCGTCAGAAGCCGTACGTTGGCGCCATCTTGATCCATAATTGCAAGGCGTTTGACGCGGTTCTTCTTCGGTCCCGTTTCATCGACAAACACGACACGCGTATCAAAATAGCCTTTCTCACCGGTCAGACGCTCGTAAACTTGATCTGCAATCAGGTGTCCAATGCGGCGCCAGTTTTGTGGTCGCGTTGAAAATCTCTGTCCTGCAAGTTGGCGACCGGAAACCGTGTCCCAAATGCGAAACTCAGACGTCAAACGTCCGTCAGATGTTGCCGTGACATTGCCAACAACCAGTGCATCAGCGCCGACTTGGCGCCAGTTTGGAAACCCAGGCAATTGATTGACGTCGTTGATTTTCTCAAGAAACGAGGCACGGTTAAGAGGGCGAAACAGACCCGAACGTTCAAGATCATTGGACACCACGTCGGCAATCGCAGCCGTCATTTGTGGGTCAGCGCCTGAAAACACCGGTAGCGCTATGGGGATCGGTTCGATCGTGCCTTGGGTCTGACGGCCCTGCAATTGGGCAGAGGCCTCGCCCAACAGAGCGATGCTGAGAGCCGCGACAAGGGCTGCGCGCAACACAACGCCAAACGGAAAAACCTGGGCCATAGTAGAGGTGCTCATCATTCTAGGTATTTCGTAACGTCTGAGACTTCCAGCCGAGCGCGACGGAAACGTGGCAGAGAATCGAAGGAATTTTGGAGTTTACAGCATCTGGCTGGGATCAAATTCCCAGATAATCTCTTTCCACGCCTCATACTTGTCGGCAG
>JAHZKN010000122.1 GCA_022600335.1 Alphaproteobacteria bacterium | reverse complement strand
GCCGTTCCGTGCGGGACAGCGCCAAACCGGGCCTCTTCGTAGGGTGTGTTCATCGACAAACACAGACCCCTTGGAGAGAGCCATGACCACCTTGAACACAGTCCTTCGCACCGCCCTGACAACCGCCGTTGTTGCGGGTGCCCTCGCCGCCCAAGCTTCCACCGCTTCTGCAGTTAGCCTGCGCGTCAAAGTCGCTTGCACCTCTGATTACCTGAACTACTGCAGCCAGCATGCTCCTGGTTCGCAGGCCACCAAGAGCTGCATGCGCCGCAATGGCACCAAGCTTTCTAAGCGCTGCGTTAATGCTCTGGTTTCAGCCGGCATGGTTTCCAAGGCAGAAGTTGCCCGCCGCGCTGCCCGTCGCCACTAGGCCCTGAACACCTCAAAGTCCTCGCGAGACGAGGCCGGCTCCTCCCCCTTCTCCAAGGGACCCCAAAGACCCGTTAACCAGTGACTGGTTTCCGGGTCTTTTTTTGTGCCTGCGGGTGTGAGATGATCAGGGTCTGAGAGATCAGCACGACTTAGGTGCTCATGAGCACAACGGCTCGGCAACACCTAGGCGACACGAAAAAGGGTCGACCTGTACCGCGCGTGACTGTCAACATCTGAGCATTGTGCGCATACCCTTGTGACATGGCATTCCCCTCCTGCAATGCCGGATCTCAGAACTGAAAGGACTTCATTATGAAATGGACCGTTTTCATAGCCTCAGTTTTGGCGGCATTGAGCGTGTTCTCAACGGCGCCAGTGGTGGCAGATGACCTGTCGGACGTTGTGCGCGCTCGCGGAAATGCGCGAGCTGGTGGTGGCACCGGTGGTCACGATGCTTATATCTTGAAACAACATGGCGGCGCGCTCACGGGCACCAAAGCCAAACGCGCTGCAGCCAAAAAGAAGGCCGCTAAAAAGCGTGCCTACCAAGCTGCGAAGAAAAAGAAGGCTGCTAAAAAGCGTGCTTATCTCGCAGCAAAGAAAAAGAAAGAAGCTGAGCGTCGTCGCGCGATTGCTGCCAGAAAAGCAAAGGCGCGTGCAAAACAAAAAGCTGCTGCGGCAAAGTCTAAGAAGACAGACGACACAGAGGCTGCACCTTCGACATCAGCGGTGTTGACCGGTCAGGATGCAAAAGACACGACTGAAACCGATACGTCTAGCGATGCAACGGAAGTAGCGGTCAGCAGAGACGACAAAGACACCGCAACGGATGCTGCCAAAGACGCGCCGGCCGTTGAAACAAACAGTGACAGCAACGAAGATGGCTGCAAGCGCTTCGTGCCAGCTGTAGGGCTCACCGTCTCGGTTGAGTGCTAATCACTTAGAAGAACGTAACAACAAGACCCGGCTGCCAAATGCTGGCAGCCGGGTTTTTTCGTGTGGGATTGCACACAGTTGCACGTTGTCAACGCATGCAATCACTGCGGCGCGCTATTCTGCTGGTACAGGACAGCTCAGATCGCCTTCCTGACAGCTTAGGTACGCTTCAAAATCACTAATGCGTTTTCTGGTCAACTTGTCGGCACACTCGGTATGAACTGTAGAATAGATGCTGCCACCTGAGACCGCTGATGATGAGAAGGTGCATTCCGCGTCGCGAAACGCCAGCCAGGCGCGCTGCGTTGCCAGTAATTGCTTTTTGGTGTTGGTCTCGCCGTCCAGTCGTTGCCGGATCTGTTTGTACAACGCGTTTAACTTTGCATCTGATTTCTTGTACGCCATCTTGGCGCAATCACTCATGGCTTTTATGCTCCCGGCGTTGGCACAGTCGTCAGCGTGGACAACCGATGCGGGCCCGGCTATGGCAATCGCAAGCAAGAACAAACGACGCATTGCAACTCTCCCGTGATATGGCGCAGATCGCATTCAAGCCTTTGTGCATATTTCTGGCAAGTCTCTAACGCTGGGCGACATCTTTGGAATGGAGCGCGACCACTGATGTTGACCTCGCGCCAGCAAATGGGACGGTGAGTTGCGCTGCAGAGGTGGAGCCGCTTGGGTGCAGGATGCGGACCTAAGTGAACTGCCCCATCCTAAACAGTTAGGGGTAGGGACAGCAGAAGAGATCAGAATTGCCCTGAGTGGGAATCGAACACCACGAAATCCAATTCAAAAACTGGAATGTCTTGCCACTAAACGACCAGGGCATTTCAGATGCTGCAGAATTTGATACTGCCGTTAATCAATTTTTTACATCACAATTTGACACAAGCTTAGCAGTTGTTGGGGTAGCGTCTCATGTGGATCGCTCCGCGAAATTGTAGTGTTTGCAACAATAGGCAGGGGTTGGCGTTAGGATGGCGGCGCAGAGATTGACTATTACGTCTCGGAATTTCTGGCGGGATACCGGTGGTGCAACTGCGATTTTGTTCGCGTTCTCACTCATTCCACTTTTTGGCACAATTGGCGCGGCCATTGACTATTCTTCAGCGCATAGCACGCGTACCTACCTGCAAAAAGCTGCCGATTCAGCAGCGCTTGCGGCTGCGAAGACAAAGAATGATGCAACACCTAGTCCATACTCAGTCGCTCAGGCCACCTTCGATGCCAATAGCCAAGCATTGCCCTATGCCGCAACCATCAATTACAACATGGTGAAAACCGACGATGCAGCGACAGTGACAGCACAGGCGACGCTGCAAACAAATTTTCTTAAGCTCATAGGATTTCCAGAGTTCTCCATAGATGTAACCGCAAGAGCTGTGCG
>JAHZKN010000121.1 GCA_022600335.1 Alphaproteobacteria bacterium | reverse complement strand
GCTTGTGGTGTGTTTCATGACTTCGTGACCCTGACCGACCCGGCATGGCTGGCCTCTTTGTTGCGGACCAGCTTGTTTAAACGTGCTGCTTGATCACGTTGGCGCGCGGGTGATGGTCTTGGCGACGCCAAGCCACGGCAATCGTGTCGCAGTGCTAGGTGTCACAGAGCAGCATTCGTGCCAGGATGAGATGTCGGGCAATGATGTGGTGAATTCCGCAGGGCGAGCCGCCGTTGTGGGGTTGGCGTGTGCATTGCCGCCAACAAATGAAGGATCTTCCGCGGTGGCGCAGCACGAACCCATTTTCAATGTTCCGACGGTGATCGTCGCGACTGTCTCATTTTTGGTCGCCATTCACCTTGTTCGCGCAGTTCTACCCGTTGATATGGAAGAATGGTTTTTGCTGGCCATGGCATTCATTCCAGGTCGCCTGGATGGCATGGCTGCAAGTTTGCCAGGCGGCGATGTGGCGACCTTCACTTCATTTTTTACACACATGCTGGTTCATGGAGACATGACACATCTGATTTTTAATTCCGCCTGGATGTTGGCATTTGGTGGTGCGATTGCATTGCGCGTTGGGGGATTGCGCACGTTGGCGTTTGCCATCTGTTGTGGTCTCGCTGGTGCATTAACCTTCCTTATTTTCAATTTCGGTCTAATGGCCCCGGTGATTGGAGCTTCAGGGGCGATCTCAGGATTAATGGGTGGCACCATGCGGTTTCTTTTTGGAGCAATAGATCTTGGCGGTCTGCAAATGCTTCGTATTGCACCGCAAAACGTTCCACTGATGCCATTGCGCCAAGCCGTGGCAGATCAGCGCATTTTAATCATGACAGGCATTTGGATTGCCATAAATCTGCTTGCAATAATTGGTATCGGCCAACCCAACGCATCAGGCGGGGTCGCATGGGAAGCCCATGTCGGCGGTTATTTGTTCGGTTTGTTGGCGTTTGGTTGGTTTGATGTTCGCACTTGCGAAAACGTTCATCACCAACCATTTTTGCATTGAACACTTGTCACCGCGAAAAATTCGCCGCATCATTCTCGGCTATAAAGTGCCATTAGTATTGCGTCACAATCAAAAGAAGCACTTTGATTGGCGATAGGGAAGCAAGGACGACTCAGATGAATGTTGCAACAATTCTCAAAGAGAAGGGCCGCGCCGTTGCTACGTTGCGTCCGGACGCGACACTGCTGGAAGTTTCCGAAAAGCTTTCTACAAAACGAATTGGTGCCATTGTCATTGTTGGCGACGCGGGTCGCGTCGCAGGCATCATTTCAGAACGCGATGTCATTCGTGCCATTGCCAAATCTGGTTGCGAAGTTTTGAAGTGCCCCGTGGCAGATTTCATGACACGTGACATCGAGTGCTGTCAGGAAAGCGATCCGATTGATGAGGTCATGGAAGCCATGACCAAAGGTCGGTTCCGTCACCAGCCAGTGATCGAAGATGGCGCGCTCGTCGGAATCATTTCAATCGGCGATGTGGTCAAAAACCATGTTGCAGAAGTTGAAATGGAAGTTTCGGCAATGCGTAGCTACTTAGCTACGGGCTAGGACCGTAGACCGCTACCCATGATGGGCATCCAGCCCAGGTTCGACATCGCGCGCTTTGAGCTCGCGTACTAGGTCGGGTAAGTGGCGTTCGGCTGCAGCCGCGCCGCGTGCGATTGCTTCGTCGGCTTTATGAAAATCAAATAGTCCGATGCCATGTAGGCGCGGGCTGATCATGCAGTCCGGTGGGTCGCCTGCTAATCGCGAGCGTGCAATTCGATCTTGCACAATATTGAAGGCATCGACCATGACCGTCGAGATGCCTGGGGCAGCGTCACCCTTGCCAAAGATCTGCCGCTGCAAAAGCCGACGCACGGCAACACCGTTCTTACCTGTTACAGGTTCCGGTTCTTCTTCGCTGAGCGTGGGCTTTGGCTCATCGATAATATGTGGATGTACAGCTGCCCGGGTTGACATGTCGAAGTTGAGGTTGACGGCAATAACATACCGTGCACCAAGCGCGCGGCAGACAGAAACAGGGATCGGGTTGACCAACGCGCCATCAAACAACCACCGGTCATCAACTTTTACAGGTTTGAAAATGCCAGGCAGTGCGTAGGACGCGCGCATCGCGTCAACCAACTTGCAGCGTGACAGCCATACTTCATGACCGGTTCCGATCTCGGTCGCAACCGCCACAAAGCGACGCTCAAAATCAGAGATACAGCTATCGCCCAAGTGGGTTTCCAAGCGGTCGCCGAGGCGCTGACCCGAGATCAGGCCGGTGCCGGCAAGATTGAGATCGAGATAGCCAAATATCCGCCGCTTGGTGAGTTCACGGGCAAAGTCTTCCAGATGGTCAAGCTGGCCAGCAACCTGACACCCCCCAACAACGGCACCAATCGACGTTCCGGCGATGATATCTGGTTGGATGCCAACGTTCTGCAGGGCCCGGACAACCCCGATATGCGCCCATCCACGGGCGGCTCCCCCACCTAGTGCCAGTCCGATTTTTCCGACGGCCATTACCTGCTTCTCCCAGCGCTTAGGTTGCACCAACACAATTCCGGATTGCATAACGCGTGCCGCCTACAGCGGCGTACGCCACGCACCTTGGAGTCCTAAGTCTGAATTAAGGTTACGCCATGGGGATTAATCTTCCCCCAACATAACGTGATTCCACTCGGAGTTGTGCGCTGAGATTGGCCGCACGTGCAATAATTCAAAAGTTGATTGGCCGTTAACGCGAGCTTTTGTTGGGCCCGACAGGTTCAAGCTGCATTGGCTGATCTGCTGCGGCGCGTTCAAGCTTGATGCGGCGATAGAAGCACGATCGGGCTCCCGTGTGGCAGGCCCTGCCAGCACCTGAGACCTCGCACATCAACCAAATCACGTCTTGGTCGCAGTCCACGCGAACCTCACGAACGTCCAGGGTATTGCCGCTCTCTTCACCTTTGCGCCACAACTTCTGCCGCGACCGGCTCCAAAAGTGGGCTTGGCGTGTCAAAATGGTTTTCGCCAATGCCTCTTGGTTCATCCACGCAAACATCAACACTTCGCCATCAGTTGCAGCCGTGGCAATTGCTGGGATCAAGCCATCGCCATCAAATTGAGGTTGAAGCACGGGTCCGTTTTCGATCTGGTCTTGCCCGCCACGTGGTGCGAACATCGAAGTTTGATCGGCGGTCATTGAAGGGTTTGCCTTGTCACTCATGGGATCGCAAAGATGGGTGCAAACGGTCGCTTGCCTGGACCTTTTCACGCACCGTGTTCGTTCTTATATCATAGGTCAAGGAAACGGACGGATTGGTCTAAGATCACTCCGGGTCGCATGATTGTGTTTCCAAGCCTTGCCAACCTGCTCTAAAGAGGATCCATGGCTGATCTTGACGACATCTACAACCAGAAGATCCTCGAGCTTTCGGCAAATATTCCACGCTCTGAGCGGCTGAATGCGCCTGGCGCAACCGCGCGTGCCCAGTCTAAGCTTTGCGGTTCGGCCATTGAGATTGACCTATCTGTTGCCGACGGCAAGATCGTTGACTTTGGCCAGACTGTCAAAGCCTGCTTGTTGGGACAAGCCGCAGCATCGGTGGTTGGTCGTGAAATTGTCGGTACGGAAACAGCAGAGTTTCGTGCGGTGAGCAAAACAATGCGGGCCATGCTGGAGGAGGGCGGGCCGCCGCCTCACTGACGTTGGGCGGATCTCGCGACACTTGCGTCGGTAAAAGACTACCCCCATCGCCATGCGTCAACGCTGCTCGTATTTGAAGCCGTTGAACGCGCGCTGATGTCTCTGCAAGAGGGCAGTGTTGTGCAGTCCAACGCAGCCAACGATACTGCTGGTGCTGCGTGATGCAACCGCTGCGACTGCTCGTCAAAGCACCGATCCATCTCTATCGCTGGACATTGAAGCCGTTTGTCGGTTGGCAGTGTCGCCATTTGCCAACCTGCTCAGACTATGCGCTGACAGCAATTGATACCAATGGCAGTTGGCGGGGACTATGGCTTACGGTATCGCGCCTCACACGCTGCCACCCGTGGGGCACAAGCGGCTATGATCCGGTGCCGGATATTCGCCATGAGCACCACGCATTGATGCCCTGGCTCTATGGCCGCTGGGCTTGGCGTAAAGTTGCGGGCGCAGAAGACGTAGCGCATAAGGATCAACCAGACGAAGGCCGCGGATAGCCGATCGACCTGCGTTTCGGCGTGCTATGCGGCAGCGTTTATGCCGGATTGATCTGAGGTCTCAGCATCGGGTTCAGCAGCCGCGTCTGGCGCTTCGGCTGTTGGAGCAACAAAATCAACACCGATGGGTTCAGTGCCACACGGCGCGTATTCGGTTTCTGTGCCCATCTCAACCACACACTGGATGAGTAAGACCAACGAATCAAAGGCGCGCTTGCCAAGGTACTCAAAGCACAACACCTCCCAGGCTTCCTTCGCCTGATAGAGTTGCCCTGACAGGATGCTCT
>JAHZKN010000120.1 GCA_022600335.1 Alphaproteobacteria bacterium | reverse complement strand
GTTTCCAAATGCATCCCTCGCTCAGAACCCTCTCCTCGAACTTTCCGATTTATGAAATCTGGCGAACCAACCATGAAGATGACGAGGTGCAATCCTTACAAAACTGCGCTTACGGACAATCGCTTCTCATCGCCAGAAGCACAGCAGGCGTCGAAACACACACGATTCCTGACGATGGCATCGCAATGATCAATCTACTTTCGAAGGGTAATTCTCTGGGGCAGGTCTTCGAGGCATTAAGCCCGGCGCTCACACACAAGGACTTTTCAGAAACACTTTCGACTTTGTTAGCATGTGGGGCCGTGACGAAGATTGAATCGCCGGCACTCCAAACGGCCTGACGGATTAGCGTTCGTAATTTTATTTGAAACATAGAAAAGGGGATAACAATGGCCAACGAAACGTCACAGAGATCAGGCCTATCGGCGGCCTTTACAATGTTAAACGGCCTCTTTGAGCGCATTCCGTACTCCGCCGTAGCACTGCTGGCCCGAGGCATCATTGGCCTTGTATTTTGGAATTCTGGGCGCACCAAAGTTGAAGGATTTTCAATTCGAGACGCCACATTCGCGCTATTTGAGAATGAATATAAAGTACCACTGATCCCCTCGGACATAGCAGCCTACATGGCAACATTTGCTGAGCACGCATTTCCGATCCTGCTTTGGGTCGGCCTTGCATCACGGCTGAGCGCTGCAGCCTTGCTGGCGATGACAGCTGTTATCCAGATTTTTGTTTACCCGAGCGCTTACGTCACGCATGGCTTGTGGGCTGTTGCACTGTTGATCATCATAATCCGCGGACCTGGCTGTATATCGCTCGACCACTGGCTTGGCCTCGATAAGCATAAGTGCTGAACGGATTCAGTCTATGTGAGCTCAAGCACCGCTGCTAAGTTGGTGCGAAGTTTGTGATGTGGACTTGCCTCGGTGCGAAAACCAGCACCAGGAAAGCACGCGACCCAATACCCGCGGTCCTGCTGCTGATCCAGAATGGAGATAACAATGAAAGCCTCCGATCTACTGATCAAATCCTTGGAGAAAGAAGGTGTTGAATACATCTTTGCAGTTCCGGGAGAAGAAATTCTCGTTGTGCTGGAATCCTTACGTCAATCAACAAAGATCAAACTCATTCTTACCCGCCATGAGCAAGGGGCCGCATTCATGGCTAGTATTTTTGGTCGCTTAACCGGTCGTGCAGGCGTCTGCATGGCGACACTTGGCCCAGGCGCGACTAACTTTGTAACACCTGCTGCATACGCACAGTTGGGCGCATTTCCACTGATCATGATCACCGGACAAAAGCCAATCAAGAAATCAAAACAGGGCCGCTTTCAGATTGTTGATGTTGTCGGCCTCTTTCGCCCAATTACAAAACTCTCGCACCAGATCGTGCATGGCAACACAATTCCAGCCATCGTCCGAGAAGCGTTTCGTAGTGCCGAGGAAGAGCGCCCCGGGGCCGTCCTATTGGAGCTGCCAGAAGACATCGCAGCGGAAGAGTGCGACGCCCAGGTGTTCCCACCGCACCAGCGTTTTTATGCAAGCGCGCAGAATGATGTGATCACCGCGGCGGCTGATCTTATCAAATCTGCCAAACATCCATTAGTGGTAATCGGAGCGGGTGCCAATCGTCACAAAGTGCGCAGCGCGCTCTGCGACTTTGTTCACACGACGCGCCTGCCTTTCCTAACCACACAAATGGGAAAGGGTGTGGTTGATGAAAGATCCGAGCTTTGTCTCGGCACCGCAGCTCTTTCAGACGGAGACTATCTGCACTGCGCTGTCGATCGGGCCGATCTCATCATCAACTTTGGTCATGACGTTGTTGAGAAGCCACCCTTCTTTATGGAACACGGCGGAAAAACAGTGATCCATGTGAACTACAAGGCAGCACAAGTTGATCAAGTCTATTTCCCGCAATTGGAAGTGATTGGCGATTTAGAACAATCTGTGCGCAGCCTTACTAACGCTGTGGGGCGCGTTTCATGCGACACGTCTTACTATGATCGTGTACGCAAAGAAGTGACGCAACATATCTCAGAAGGCAGCGATGACCCCCGCTTTCCAATAGTCCCGCAACGTCTCGTTGCTGATGTGCGTAAGGTCATCGGGGACGAAGACATCATTGCCCTGGACAATGGAGTCTATAAAGTCTGGTTTGCCAGAAACTATCCGGCACATTTCCCAAACACCGTTCTCCTCGATAACGCACTTGCGACGATGGGAGCGGGATTACCATCAGCTATGATGGCAGCATTGCACTATCCTGATCGCCGCGTAATGGCAATTTGCGGAGATGGTGGGTTTATGATGAACTCGCAGGAGCTTGAAACCGCCGTCCGGCTGCAGCTCAATCTCGTTGTCACCATTATCAACGACGGCTCTTACGGGATGATCCGTTGGAAGCAGGCGCAATATGGTTTTCAAGATTGGGGCCTTGAATTTGGAAACCCTGACTTTGTTGCCTACGCCAAAAGCTACGGGGCGCATGGTCATCGCGTAACCAAAACGGAAGATCTTGTCGACACCTATGAAAAAGCGTTTCAGGCCGGCGGCGTG
>JAHZKN010000119.1 GCA_022600335.1 Alphaproteobacteria bacterium | reverse complement strand
TCGAAGATCGTACAGCTGCTTAGCCCGCGCCTTCAAAACTTTACGGTTGCTGAAAATCACGCCAAGGTTGAGGGTAAGCCCCAATCTTGACGGAGCATGTTGCCGCCGTGCCAAAAATAGATGAAAGCCGCGCGTTCATTCCGGTGCGTATCGCATTGCTAACAATGTCGGATACGCGCAGTCTTGCCGACGACAAATCTGGCGGTTTGTTAGCCGAGAGAATTGAGGCTGCCGGTCATAGCGTCGCTGATCGCAAACTTGTCACAGATGATCGTGCGGCCATCGCAGCTCAAGTCACCAAGTGGGTCAAAGACGCCAACGTTGATGTTGTCATTACAACAGGTGGAACTGGATTCACCGGTCGCGATGTAACGCCAGAAGCCGTGAAACCACTGTTTGAAAAAGAGATCGACGGATTCTCGACACTGTTTCACATGCTGTCGTTTGAAACCGTTGCCACCTCAACAATTCAATCACGCGCCTGTGCCGGCGTTGCTGGCGGCACCTATATCTTTTGCCTGCCGGGTTCACCTGGTGCGTGCCGCGACGGTTGGGACAAAATTCTCAAGTACCAACTTGATAACCGCCATCGACCGTGCAACTTGGTTGAGATCATGCCACGCCTCGATGAACATCAAAGGGGTTCTGATTCGTAAGTCTCCTGTCACTCATCGATGACGCGGTAAATCCTTATCACCTCGGTAGAATGCGGCGACCAACGGGATGTCGCAGGGCTGAAAGGTCAGCTGCACAATCCACGTCCGGCAGTTCCTGTATTTCAGCAACGCGAAGCCCATCCAGATTGGCACGCGTGTCTGCATGGGCATGCTCTGTTGACCATCGCACGTCTATAAAGATCGCGGGACAATTGGGGCGGCGCTTTAGGCCAATGAGCCAGTAGCCACCATCCGGGGCGGGGCCAAGCACTGCATCATGCTGACCCAGCGCTTGAAATGCGTCTGAAATGTATTGTGGTGTCACATCTGGGGTATCGCTGCCGATGATCACCACCGGCCCCGGCGGCAACGACACCATGATGTGGTGCAAACGTTGTCCTAAATCGCCGCCGCCCTGGGCGATCCTTGGCAAATGATGTGCAAACACCGGTGACTGCAAACCGATATCTGGTGCCACTGCCAACACGGTCTGCCAGCGCCGCGTAGGGGATAACCGCTGCACAACTGCTGCCGTTGTATGCCGATAAAAAGCCGTCGCCGCCACATCACCAATATCGTGGGCAAGGCGAGTTTTGACACGCCCGGCGATCGGCACTTTGACCATCACCACAAGCCAATTTGTTATGCCACCAACGATCATGTCTGGCGCATCTTCACCGACTGCGCAGGGCTATAGACTTTTGCCAACCTATTAGGCGAAACATTGAGATAGTAAAGGGCTAAGCATACTTGGTTGCGGCCAATGCGGCGTAAGTAACCATGACGGCGATAGCGCTCGGCACTCGTAGTCGCAGCACTGCGAAACGCATGAATGCGCCGACGGCCGATGCGGCGTACCAAATCTACGTCTTCCATAAGTTGCAAAGGGCGAAAACCACCAACCTCATCGTACAGTCGCCGTGAGATCAACAAACCTTGGTCACCGTACGGAAACTTAAGCCAACGTGTTCGTCCATAGACAAGAGACTCAAGAAGTCGCGGCGCGACCCCATCATCATCCAGCTGAAAGCGAAAGACGCCCGCGTTGTCAGCACGCGTCCCAGCGTCCACGTTGCGTATGAAGGTCTCGACTTCAGTATGCCAACCTGCACTCAGAACGGTGTCGGCGTGCAAGAACAAGATCCAATCTGCTTTGGCGTTCTCCGCACCAGCAGCGAGTTGCGGACCACGCCCCGCCGGCGAACAGCTGATCCAAGTCCCGCCAGCCTCTTCGACGATGTCAGCGGTCCGATCACAAGACCCACCGTCAACAACAATCACCTCGCGCACGACGCCAGCAATCGTCGGAGGCACCAGTGCGCTCAACGTCGCAGTCAGGTCGTGCTCGGAATCAAGGGTCGGAATGACGACAGAAATCATAGATCTTCTCTGACATGCCCAATGTGCCCCAACAAGAGTGGACCTAGCAGCTCTTCGACGAAGCTCCTGTGCAAAGAGCCGTCAATGTTCTTTATTTGTTCTTTTGTTTGCGCTATACAGCGCCGACGGCGGATGACGTGCTGAGAACTGAGAGGAATGAGCAAAATTCGAAAATCAGCTGCACCACACACACAGCAGCTCAAGGATGAGGTGCACCCGGACCTACCACCTGATGATTTAGAAGATCGCGTGGCGGACAACGCGGCCGGGCTGGTACATGCCGATCGTCGTCGCGGCCGCGGTGCACGCTCCAATCGCTCCAGCCGCTTTGACGGCGATCAGCGCTATGAATTCGACGACGGTTGGGAAAGCCTTGGCAACATGGAGGCTATGCAAACAACCGTGCACGAAGACCGTAGCCGCTCCATCCTTACTCGAAATGACAGTCCGGATATTTCATTTGATCAGTCGATTAATCCCTATCGGGGCTGCGAGCATGGCTGCATCTACTGTTACGCACGCCCATCTCACTGCTACCTTGGCCATTCCGCTGGTGTCGATTTTGAAACCCAGCTCTATGTAAAGCCTGACGCCGCCAAATTGCTCGAAAAGGAATTGGGTCATCCTCGCTACAAAGTAAGTACAATTGCGCTTGGCTCAAACACCGATCCCTACCAACCCATCGAACGACAGCAAAAGATCACCCGTGCCATCCTTGAGGTTCTCGAGCGCGTGCGCCATCCGGTTGCGGTGGTGACCAAATCGGCTTTGGTGACCAGAGATATCGATCTTCTATCGCGCATGGCGCAGCAAGGCTTAGCCAAAGTCGCCATCTCGATCACCACATTAGATCGCAAATTGGCGCGTGCTATGGAGCCTCGTGCATCGACACCTGCAAAGCGCCTTGCAGCCCTCCGTGAACTCCATGAAGCTGGCATTCCAACGGCCGTGATGGTGGCACCAATTATTCCTGGCCTAACAGATGCGGAGATTGAAAGCATACTTGAGGCCGCCGCAAAGGCTGGTGCTCAAGAGGCAGGCTACGTGATGCTGCGGCTGCCATTGGAAATCAAAGAATTGTTTCGTGAATGGTTAGAGGATGCAGCCCCAAACCGGGCCAAGCGTGTCATCAATCTTCTGCAGTCGATGCATGAGGGGCAGGACTATCGGTCAGAATTTAACCTCCGCCAACGCGGCTCAGGACCCTACGCGGCGCAGATCGCTGCCCGCTTTCGCCTCGCCCTCAAGCGCTACAATTTCCAACAACAGCGCGTGCAGCTCCGCCATGACCTGTTTAAACGGCCGATTCCTGTTGGAGGACAGATGCCTCTGCTTTGACAATGCCGTGCAAGACCGCAAACTCAGGGCATGAGAAAAAGCGATTCGAAGCCACGGCCAACCTTTGAATTGGAACAGACGGAAATTGACTTGCTCGGCGGTCCGATCGCCGGTGTCGATGAAGCTGGGCGCGGCCCTTGGGCAGGCCCGGTCGTCGCAGCCGCTGTCATTTTATCACCTGACAATTTGCCTGTCGGATTGAATGATTCAAAAGTCCTCGACGCGTACGAACGCGCGGCACTCTTTGATGTCATTCAGGACACAGCAGACGTGGGTATTGGCATCGCCGATGTCGCACGCATTGATCGCGATAACATTCTGCACGCAACACTCGCGGCCATGCGTGAAGCTGTTTCGCAGCTCAATTTATTGCCGCGTTTGGCGTTGATTGATGGCAACAAGGTCCCGGTTCTGAAGTGCGAAGCGCGCGCCATTGTTAAAGGTGATGGTAAGTGCCTGTCGATCTCAGCCGCTTCGATCATTGCCAAAGTGACCCGTGATCGCATGATGGCTGAATTGGCGCGTGAATGCCCTGGCTACGGGTTTGAACGCCACAAAGGCTATGGCACACCAGAACACAAGGCCGCACTCAATCGTCTTGGTGTAACGCCTCACCATCGGCGGTCATTTAAACCGGTGCAACTGGCCTTGGGCCTTGTCCGTGCATAAAAAAAGTTGCGCGCTAAAACAGCACGTATTTCACCTAAAGCTCAGCGAACCGTTCGCATTCCAGCTCTTAACTTGTAGGATCACCTCAACGATAATTTGCAATGGCCCTTCCATCTTGGCACTAAGCCGTTATTCTCACATACCGATCTGATGGCAACGCTTTGGCATCAGATCGAAAGCATTAGGTGTCCATGCGTTTTGTGAAAGTTGCGTCGAATGAGTATGCGTCAGACCTCAAGCCGGGCTAAGGCTCGCGATTGCATTTTGGTTGGTGAGTGCGTCGAAGAATTGCGCAAACTGCCAAGCGAAAGCGTTGACCTTGTTTTCGCTGATCCCCCGTACAATCTGCAACTTTCCAAACAACTGCTTCGCCCCAACGATACGCGCGTTGATGGTGTCGACGACAGCTGGGATCAGTTTGCAAGTTTTGCAGACTATGACACGTTCTCTAAGAACTGGCTTGCAGAATGCCGCCGCATTCTCAAACCCAATGGAGCACTATGGGTTATTGGCTCCTATCACAATATTTTCCGCCTTGGCACGACACTGCAGGATCTCGGCTTCTGGATCCTCAATGACGTCATGTGGCGCAAGACAAACCCTATGCCTAATTTCCGCGGCCGACGATTTACAAATGCGCATGAAACGTTGATTTGGGCCTCGAAGAGCCAAGCCGCACGCTACACGTTCAATTATGAAAGCCTCAAGGCCATGAACGACGACTTGCAAATGCGGTCCGATTGGCTACTGCCCATTTGCTCGGGCCCAGAGCGGCTCAAGGATGATGACGGGCGCAAAGCACATCCAACACAAAAACCTGAGGCCCTCTTAAATCGCGTTTTGCTGGCCTCAACCAATGTTGGCGACACGGTACTCGATCCCTTCTTTGGAACCGGCACAACAGGAGCCGCTGCAAAACGCCTCGGCCGCCGCTGGATTGGCATCGAACAGGATCCAGACTACGCCGTCGCAGCTAAGGCTCGCATTTCTGCTGTGAAGAGATTGCCCTCGTCATCACTTGAGACACTGCGTTCTAAACGTGCCGAGCCGCGCGTCCCATTTGGCACATTGGTCGAATTGGGTATTCTCAAGCCAGGCGCTGCCATATTCGACGGTCGCAAACGGTTTCGCGCTGAGGTTAAAGCCGATGGCACGGTAGCGCTACCAGGCATGCAGGGCTCAATCCACCGCGTCGGCGCGGAAGTGCAAGGCAAATCGGCGTGCAATGGCTGGACGTTCTGGCATTTTGAGCGACGTGGAAAACTGCGCCCGATTGACGACTTACGGCAAAAAGCCAAGCACCAGCTTGGGCTCATACCGGAAGCACCGCTGGTGGCAGCGGAATAAAGCCTAAGTTATCTTGCCCATTCCAGTCCTCGGGCCCTGTTTCCTAACCAACCACAACAGCTTTAGTGGTGACATGCACCGGACTCACCTATGGTGAGAGAAAGGTTTCACTTTGCGCGAGACCTGCTTAACAAGCCTTAGCCGTGATAACGAACAGAGAATTCACAGTGGCGATCGCAATCCTTCGACATGTAAGAAAAACATGTGCCTGTGCATTGGCTCTTATTGCAGGTGTGGTCACTGTTGCGACACCAATCAGCTGTTTCGCAGCCGAGCCTACAGCACAATCCGACAAAGCCGATGCCTATACCAAACTCTTTGATGAAATCTGTTACGCCAACCTGCCGGACCTTGCCCCCATTTTGGGATTGGCCAAAGACCGACACTGGACACCGCTTACCGGCAAGGCTCTCAAAGCCTTTAGCCCTGAGGTGCCGCCAGAAGATCTCAAGGCTTGGTCATTCTTGAAGGACGGAAAGAAACTACACGTTTCCATTTCATCGGGACCGGTTGATGAAGCGCTTGCCAAAGCGTTGCCGGCATTTGCCAAATCTCGCGCATTTGCATGCAGCCTCAACTTGCCGGGTGTTGTCCCCCAGCGCGACCTAGAAAAGGCTTTGCAGACACTTGTCGGTCGGGTCGCCGATGAGTCCTATGATCAAGCACCGTTTAAGGTCAATTTCTGGAGTGGCATCACAGACGAACTAGCCGCCCTCATGTATCACTACAAGCCCGACACAGGCCGTCCTGGAGGCCTGATCTCATTTGTAGTGCTCAAAAAATGAGCTGTGCCGACCACAGTATGCTGC
>JAHZKN010000118.1 GCA_022600335.1 Alphaproteobacteria bacterium | reverse complement strand
GGCAAGGCCAGAAGATTTGAGGCTCGCGATGTCTGCACTTCGCAGGTCGTCTTGGCCGAGGTGGACACAAGTTGCTCCAAGTTCAATCGCGTGTTGCCAGTGATCATTGATGATCAAAGTGATGTTGTGCAGTCCTGCGAGCGTTAGACTTGCGGCTATTTCTTGCCGGCATGTTGTGTCGTTGTCGCTTTTGAATCGCAACTGCAGAGTGCGCACGCCTAACGGTGCAAGTCGTGCAACCCACGATGCGTCTGGAACGATGGGGTAAAAGGCATCAAGCTCCAGTGGTGAAGCTCTGGTCAAGATGATGAATCCAAATCAAAAAACGGCGTGCCCGCAACGGGTGTTGAAGGTGCTGCCACATCCCTTGGTGTCATGAGGCCAGACTCATAGGCAGCGCGTCCGGCGCGGATCGCGCCGGCGAACGCTTGTGCCATGGCGATGGGGTCTCCAGCCCGGGCAATCGCAGTGTTTAGCAACACGGCATCAAAGCCAAGCTCCATCGCGGCTGCGGCGTGCGACGGCGCACCGATGCCGGCATCTATGACCAAAGGTGTGTCGGGGAAATAGGCGCGCATGGATTTTAAAGCTGCGCGATTGTTCAAACCTTGGCCGGTTCCGATAGGCGCCCCCCAGGGCATCAAGACTTCGCACCCTGCAGCGACCAGACGCTCGGCAGCACCGAGATCTTCTGTCGTGTAGGGGAACACTTTAAAGCCGTCGCGAGCTAAGATATTTGCTGCTTCGACCAGTCCAAACAGATCAGGTTGTAACGTGTCGTCATTGGCAATGACTTCAAGCTTAATCCAATCGCAGGCAAACAATTCACGCGCCATCTGTGCTGTTGTGATGGCCTCATTGGCGGTGCGACAGCCAGCAGTGTTGGGCAAAACTCGGACACCAAGATCTGTGATCAACTCAAGAAAGCGATTGCCGACTTGCCCACGTGCCTGTTCGCGGCGCAGGGACACGGTTACCAACTCGCACTGTGCTGCAGCAACAGCATCGGTCATGATTTGCGGCGAGGGATAACGTGCGGTTCCAAGCAGCATACGCGATGTCAGCTCGACCCCGTATAGGGTCAGCGGCTTCAAACCCGGTTTTGAACCGGTTAGATCAGGTTGTCGTAAAGTCATAAGGAGCGTTTAGCCGCCTTGGCGGGCCGAGACAACCTCAATGCTATCGCCAGGCTTGAGAGTGGTTTCTTCCCGCACACGGGAAGGCACAAACGTACCGTTGCGCGCTGTTGCGACGCGTGTGCCGCCGTAGCCATGCTCGTCAAGCAGAGCCTGCAGCGTGTGGGCATTGGTCTCAGTCACCATGCCATTGATGACGATCTTAAACACCTGTTGCGTGCGTTGGCCCATCTTACATCACGATCCTGAAAAGAGGATGCCCGCATCAGACGACCATGTGAGCAAAATTTCAAGCCTGAACTGCAGATTTTCCGGAACACACCGGTTTGTGCGAAGTGATTGGTACACTGTTCAGTGTTTTGGGGTCCGACTAGCGGCGCAACCGCAGACCGACGCGGATTTCATCCGACGTGAATGATGAGCCCGGTGTGTTGGCGTCAAAGTCCGTATGCTCATAGTTGCCAAACAGGACCATATTGCGGTTCACGAAGTATTCCAGCCCCACACCAGCTTTCCATTCGCTTTCTTCGAGGGTCGTGTTGTCGAAGTCGCGCGTTGAGATGGAAGATTCGGCAGAACCAATTAAATATCGGCGGAATGCGTGGCGTGCTTCAAGGCCAATGAAATGGGTCACCACGCCGCCGCTTGCTGTGGTCGTCGTTTCTTCAATGTCGGAACGCGCGTTGAGCAGTAGTGTTGTGAGTTCTGTGATGCGCCAGGAAGCGTTGGCATCGAACAAGAACGCTTCCACGTCATTCAATTGCGCCACGTCAGGCCGCTCAATGCCGTAGCCAACGCTGATTTCACCGCGCACAATCTCGCCAGTGTCGCCAAAGTCTATGCCAACACGATAGCGTTCACCCGTCGAGTCGCGCTGAATATTGTCAGATTGCGCCGGTGCGCCAAATTCACGCTGAACAAAACCAACTTCTGCAAAAGTTGAGAGTGTTGGCTTGAATTCCCACGTTGCGCGAACCGCCTGTTCCCATTCATCACTGTCGCGGTCGTCGTTACGGTTGACGACACCACCAAACGTCTCATCGCCAAAGTCACGCGTTTCGATTGAGCCTCTGAATTGCATGGTGAGGCGATTAAAACGGTGATTGAATGTGAGTGCAGCGCGCTGAGTCTCGACATTCGTGCGATCAGGTGCGCTGCTGGCATCAATGGCTGAGCGACTTTCCTGCGCGATTTCATGCGAGATCAGGGCTTGCAGATTACTGCGTCGGGTAAAATCAAGGCGTCCGCGACCTTCAACACGATACCCGGTTTCGTTTTCAGAATCGAATTCACTGAAGTAGCTAAGTGTGGCGCTGGTATTGAATTCTAGCGCGTGGCGTGACCAGTTGGAAACCAAGCGTGCACTTGGCACAAAGGTGTAGGCGATGTCAGAATCAGGGATTGGCGAGCTCAAAACATTGCTGTCCCAACGTAGGCCGGTTTCCACTTCTGGAAACAGAACGAAGCTGCCGACCTTGATCCCTACTGGGTCATAAGGCTCAAAGCGAAAGAGGCGTCTTGGCCGTCGATTGTCGCGGATCGGCTCAATGTCTTCGATCTGGAATAGTAGCGGATCAAATCCTGCTGGTGGATTCTCAAACAGGAGTAAGTCTTCCGGCGCGCGTGTGTCGTTTGTGGTCGGATCGCTGCCGTCCAGAATGGGCGTTGGTTCCCCGACCGTAATTTGTCCATCGCGTGGTTGTTGGGGTTCACGAGGGTAGGATAGGTCGCCATCGCGGACGACGGGACGCTGGCCGGGTCTGATACGTGGCCGTGGCTCGATTTCAAGACTGTCGTCAACAGGCTCAAAGCTTGAATCCTGGGCTTGGATGGCCGGGGATTGTTCAGTTGCGAGAGCAGCGCCAGTGTCGACTGGCCGTCCACTTCCAGGGCGGCTCGGCTGGCTTGGGAGCGTTGAGCGACCTGCACCGCGTAGATTTGGATCCTGAAGATCTTGCACACCTTGTGCGTACGCCTGAGTCACCGGGCCGGGAGCGGCAGAGAACACCCCAGCCGCCACAAGGCTGGCGCATAGGGCTGCAATATTGCGGCAAATGTGCTGCGAACCGGTCACGGTTGCGTTCCGATGTTCTGAATCTGTAGAAAAGGGGAACGCAAACCTCAACTGATGACCCTAGGCAGCGTCGGTTAACGAGACTTTAAGGCGTGGCCAAATTGGGAAATTTGGAGCTAGGTTGGGCGTCTGATAGACAGGGCCGGTGGTGGTTCGAGTCGCCCACAGTGGTGCCAGGGTGGTATCTGGAACTTGGGTGCGTTGGGTTGCAGTCCCCCCAAAAAAAACGGCAGCGATGTCACATCTGAAATCCATTGACGGCGGCAAGAGCGTTTTGAGCACCACACTTGAGTGTGTGCGGCGCACATTGGACGTCGAGTCTGAGGGCCTAGCAGCGTTGCGGGCTAGTCTTCAGGACGCGTTGGGGCCGGCATTGGTTGCTGCGGTCCAGCGACTGAAAGAAGCGCGAGGCCGGGTGATTGTTACTGGCATTGGCAAGAGTGGCCACGTCGGCCAGAAAATTGCAGCCACCTTTGCTTCGACCGGCACACCGTCTTTCTTTGTTCATGCAACCGAAGCTTCCCACGGTGATCTCGGCATGATTACCGCCGATGATGTGATTTTAGCCATCTCGTGGTCTGGTGAGACGACAGAACTCAAAAGCATCATCACCTATTCGCGTCGCTTTGCGGTGCCGCTCATTTCCATGACCTCCAACAGGGATTCTGCGCTTGGCGGGCAATCTGACATCGTGTTGGAATTGCCGCGCGCAGCAGAAGCCTGCCCGCATGGCTTGGCGCCCACAACGTCGACGACGATGCAATTGGCCATTGGTGATTGCCTGGCGGTTGCATTACTGGAAGCCAAAGGCTTCACCGCGCATGACTTTAAAACCTTCCATCCAGGTGGCTCACTGGGTGCAAGTTTGAAGTATGTGACGGACGTCATGCATCACGGTGATGCGCTGCCCGTGGTCAGCGGTGATGAGAAGATGAGCGAAGCTCTGATGGTGATGACCACCAAGAGTTTTGGTTGTGTTGGCATTGTCGACGGAACAGGGGTGTTGATCGGCGTCGTTACCGATGGTGACCTGCGCCGTCATATGGGTGATGATCTTCTGGGTACACGCACACGTGATATCATGACCAAAAATCCGAAAACTGCCCCAACAACAATGTTGGCGTCGGCGGCGCTAGAACTGATCAACGCTTCGCGCATTACGGCACTATTCGTGGTTGAGAACGACAAGCCGGTTGGCATCGTACATGTCCACGACCTGCTGCGCGCTGGGATCGTCTAGAAATACTCTCTACGACTCGACCTAATAAAAAAAGCCAG
>JAHZKN010000117.1 GCA_022600335.1 Alphaproteobacteria bacterium | reverse complement strand
TCGCCTTGTTCTGGCTGATGCGTTGACTTATGCCGATGAAACCAAACCGGACACGATCATTACATGCGCCACGCTTACAGGTGCTGCACGGGTTGCCCTCGGGCCTGATCTTCCAGCACTTTTTTCAACCGACCCAACTTTAGCGCATCGCATTGAAACAGCTGGCTTAGCAATTGGTGATCCCGTCTGGCAAATGCCGTTTTGGCCTGGCTACACCTCCATGTTGAAAAGCAAGGTTGCGGACCTCAACAATATTGGAAACTCGCCATTTGCCGGTGCCATTACAGCGGCCTTGTTCCTTAAGTCTTTTGTCAAAAAGGCCGACAACTACATCCACGTTGATCTATTTGGCTGGCGGCCCACCGACTCACACCTGTGTCCAACCGGTGGCGACCCGCAAGCGGCGCGCGCATTGTTTGGCGCACTTCAAGCGGGGGTGCAGGCATGAGCGACACCGACAACAAAACGAATGATGACAGGAACAAATCGGCTGCCGATGCAGAACATCGAACAAACGAAACGAAGGAGGCCGGCCTTTCAAAAACAAAAGACAAAGAGATCACGCTCGACCCGCGTATCTTTGCCTATCGTGCCGATTTAGCGGCGCAAAAGCTTTATGGTCGGGTCAATGCTCCACGCTATTCAGCCGGTGAAAAGCGCCAAGTGCGACGCGCTGCCATCGCGCTTCGCAAGCATCCAGACGCCGCTTCTGGGTTGACCAGCGAAGCCCTCTTTGGCGAGCATCTCACTGTGTATGATGAGGCGAAGGGTTGGGCATGGGTTCAACTCTCCCGTGACAACTATGTCGGCTATATGCCCGCCGACGCCTTGACGTCGGAAACCCTAGAAAACACGCATTGGGTGCGCGCTGCCGGCACATTTCTCTATCCTGTTCCCGACATCAAATCACCACCTCTGCTTCACCTGAGCCTGACCGCAGAAGTGACGGTGAAAAGTTCAGAGGGTACGTTTTCAAAGCTTGCAGGGGGTGGATATATTTTAACCCGTCACCTGGCAGAGCTTAGCCAGAACCAGCGAGACTATGTTGAGGTCGCAGAGCGCCTCATTGAGACACCCTATTTATGGGGTGGGCGCACGCGAATTGGTATCGACTGTTCTGGCTTGGTGCAAATATCACTTAAAGCGGCGGGCATCGACGCACCTCGCGATTCTGACATGCAAAAAACTCAGCTTGGTGAAACCGTTGAGATCAACGCTGCACTTGACCGCTTAAAACGTGGCGATCTCATTTTTTGGCGTGGGCATGTTGGAATCATGATTGATGGAATCATGATGGTGCACGCGAATGCACATCATATGAGCACGGTCGCTGAACCACTGCCCGAAGCCGCCTCGCGTATTGCCCGTGATGGAGGGCCAATCACAGCGATTAAACGCTTGCCGTCGCTGTCAGCCTAATCTCCATGGGAATTTTAACTATTCTAAGTGCCCCACACGCTACTGTGCAACGACGCTTTCGTCACTAGCTTCAAGGTCGAACGCGGCTGCCAGTAGAGCTTTGGTGTACGGGTGTTGCGGTCGCTCAAAAACGTCTTCTGCGGAACCTTCCTCGACAACTTTTCCTGCACGCAACACAATCACGTAGTTGCACAACGCACGGACCACTTTCAGATCGTGACTAATGAACAGATACGCAAGGCCGCGTTTTTTTTGAAGGTCCCGCAACAGATCTACGATCTGCGCCTGGACACTCATATCCAACGCACTCGTTGGTTCATCCAACATGACAAATTTAGGTTCAAGCACCATGGCCCGCGCAATGGCGATCCGTTGACGCTGCCCGCCTGAAAATTCGTGCGGATAACGATCAAGCGCTGATGCCTCAAGACCGACCTCCTCTAAGGCCTGGGCAGCACGCGTTCGACGGTGTTCATAAGTCATATCGGGCTTTTGTATAATCAGGCCTTCTTCAAGAATATCTGACACAGAAAGCCTGGGCGACAGAGACCCAAACGGATCTTGGAACACGATCTGCATATCTTTGCGCATCGGTCGCATTTCTTTTGTTGAGAGCGCGTCGATGCGCCGATCGACAAAAGAGATCGGTCCATCCGATGAGATCAGCCGCAACAGCGCCATGCCCAATGTGGTCTTGCCTGACCCAGATTCGCCAACCACACCCAGCGTCTGGCCGGCGCGCAATTTCAGTGATAGCCCATCGACAGCCTTTACGTGATCAACAGTCTTGCGCAACAGACCTTTCTTGATTGGAAACCAAACTCTGAGATCGTCTGTTGTCATGATCAGCGGTGCGCTGCCATCTTGCTTGGGCGGTTTGCCTTTCGGTTCTGCTGCAAGCAAATGCTGGGTGTAAGAATGCTGAGGCGACGAGAATAATTTATCGGTTTCACCATCCTCAACGATCTCACCGGATTGCATGACATAAGTGCGTTCAGCCATCCGCCGCACGATGCCAAGATCATGGGTTATTAGCAGCAACGCCATCCCCATTTCTTTCTGCAAGTCCTTGAGGAGTTGCAAAATTTGCGCCTGGATCGTGACATCCAGCGCTGTCGTCGGTTCATCAGCAATGAGTAGATCTGGCTCATTGGCCAGCGCCATCGCGATCATCACCCGCTGGCGCTGGCCGCCAGACAACTGATGCGGAAAAGCGCCAAGACGTTTTTCAGGATCGCGAACGCCAACTTTGTTTAAGAGTTCCAATACACGGTCACGTGTCGCGGCTTCATCCATCCCGCGGTGAACCTTCAACACCTCACCAATCTGCTTTTCAATATTGTGCAGGGGGTTAAGCGATGTCATCGGTTCTTGAAAGATCATCGAAATTCGATCGCCGCGGATTTTGCTAATCTCTTCACGGTTCAATCGAAGAAGATCTTGCCCCTCAAACAATACGCGTCCTGTCGGGTGACTAGCGGCCGGATATGGCAACAACCGCATGATCGAAAGCGCAGACACAGTCTTGCCGGACC
>JAHZKN010000116.1 GCA_022600335.1 Alphaproteobacteria bacterium | reverse complement strand
TAGTGGGGCTACCGGGGTAGAGGCTGCACGTGTTGTTGAAGGCGGCTCGAGATGCTGCGCGTTGGCAGAAAGTTTTGACGCGTGAAGAGACGCCGCTGTTTGTCAGTGTCAATGTCTCAAGCAAGCAACTCTTCCGACAAGATTTGGTGCAAGAGATTCGGCACATACTTGGTCAGAATTTGGTGCCCAAGGGCGCGTTGAAGTTGGAAGTGACCGAGTCTTTGGTCATGGAAAACCCAGAACAGGCCGTGGAAATTTTGGGCTGGCTTAAGAGTGCCGGTGCCGAGCTGACGCTTGATGAATTTGGCACGGGATATTCATCTCTGTCGTATTTGCAGCGTTTCCCGTTTGACGGCATCAAGGTTGATCAGAGTTTTATTAAAGCCAGCGGTAAGACTGATGGCAGTGGCTCAGTGATTGTCCGCTCCATGGTGGCGATGGCGCATGAGCTTGGGTTGACCGTTGTAGCTGAGGGTGTCGAAGATCCTGACACGGCGTCATTCCTACGTTCAATCGGCAGTGAGTTCGCACAAGGCGTGTTCTACGGTGAACCGATTACGCAACGTGAGGTTTTGCACATGTTGCGCGTGCTGGAGAAATCAGAACGCAAGTTAAAACCACGCAAACTCTTCAAGACGCGCAAACGCGATAAGCAGAGTGAAACGACTGGGGCCGGTGCAGCATCGCAGGCTGCGCCAACAACTGGTGTGAGTGACGGCGCGCCAGGGGCACCGCCGGCAGATCGACTGGCGATGGCCAAAAAAGCACGTCCAGGTGCATCACGAACGGGGGCGTCAAAGAGCAAAGGTGGCGCTGGTCGCCCGCGCATTGCGCCGCCGCAGAATGGGACGCAGCCGCCACCTGTTGCTTCTGGGAACGGCTCGGTAGGCCCAAATGGCAACCCTGCTAACAGGCCACCGGCACCACAACCACCACCACCGCCGCCCGCAGCAGCACCCAAAGGGGTCAAACCACCGCCTTTGCCACCTGCATCGTCAGCTGCCGGTATGCCGGGCAAGCCAACTGGCAATGGCCGGCAAAATGGCACGCGGCCCGCACCGGGCACACTGCCGCTCTCTCAAACGCCGCCGCCGATGCCAGACCTGAAGGCTGGAGGTGCAAAAGATGCAAGTCCTCAGTCGCCACCAAACACAAACGGTGGCGCATCAGCGGGTCCTCCGCCACCTCCTAAGAGCGGCCAACCTGCACAGTCGGCCCGGCTCACCTCTGACCAGCGAGATTCTAATGTGCCAGATCCGGCACCAGAAGAACCTGCTGACGACGGTGTTGATTATTCAAAATTACCGCCATCGATTGCAGCAAGCTTGCGCCGCTTGGCCGGCAAGTCTGCACCGCTGCCGACAACGCCACCACCACTACCTGGCGCCGGTGGCAAGAGCCCGCCAAGCAACGACAAATCTTAGTCTGCGCGGAGTGGGGAACCGGTGCTGCGAACGTAATCCAACACGCAAGTGTACCCTATCTCGAACTAGAGCGTCTGGTGTTGGTTAGGCGTGGCCGGCATCGGAAACCAAATGCAGTGGATCGATACCAATGGTCGCTAGTGCGCGTTGGTATTTAGACTCAATGTCTGGGTCAAAAACCAAGTCGGGATCTGCTGGACAGTGCAGCCATCCGTTGGACTGGATTTCGTCTTCCAATTGTCCCGACGACCATCCGGCATAGCCAAGTGCTAGGATGGACCGATCAGGGCCACTTCCACCGGCGATGGCTTTTAGTATGTCAATGGTTGCTGTTAAGCTCATGTTGTCATCAATTTCGAGCGTTGAATTGTCGGCAAAATAGTCGGTGCTGTGCAGAACAAATCCGCGGCCTGTTTCCACTGGCCCACCGATGTGCACGCTCTTGTTGGCAACAGGTGGCGGCAACATGACCGTTTTTTCATCTGTGGTGATGTCAAGGCGGTCAAGAAGAGTTGCAAAGTTGATGTTGTCGGCGCGGTGATTGATGATCAGACCCATGGCGCCTTCTTCTGAGTGAGCACACAGATAGATAACCGACTTCGCGAAGCGTTGATCCGACATCGACGGCATTGCGACCAAGAGTTTGCCATCTAGGTATTCAGGCATCTCCGTATCTGTATGTTCAGAATCTTGGCTCATTTTTCTCTTAGCGTTGCTCGTGCGGTCGAAACATGAATACCTGTCACATGTTCGAGGATTGATGCCAATTGTTGCAGGCTCAGGGGAGTATTTCAATACTGACAGTGTCAGACGTAAACAGTTGCACAGAACCAAAGGTTGAGGGCAAGATGCGGCGATTTTGGCGCAGACGATATGTTGATGGGATGAGAACAAAGAAAAATTTTGGCTGGAAAGCCACAGTTTTGTTGCAGCTTGCCTTTGGCAGCATGGTCACAATGAGCTGTGTTGGTGCTTTTGGAGCTGCCAATGCGACCGACGGTGCTTGGCACGAAGCGTATAAGGTTCGCTCGCGGTTGGTGGCCGGACACGTTGGCGAAGGTGCGACAGCGTCTCCGGTTGCCTTTGTGCAGATTGAAATGGAGCCAGGATGGAAAACCTATTGGCGCAATCCGGGTGAAGCAGGTGGCATCCCACCAGAGTTCGACTGGACGGGCTCGAAAAACCTTTCAGAGGCCAACGTGCTTTTTCCCGCTCCGAAGCGGCTTGTTGATCCAAATGGAGACACCGTTGGCTACAAAGACGGGGTGATCTTCCCCGTTCGCATTGCCGCCAAAGATGCAAAGAAGCCGGTGGTGCTCAATCTCAATCT
>JAHZKN010000115.1 GCA_022600335.1 Alphaproteobacteria bacterium | reverse complement strand
CGCCGTTGACAGAGCCACAACAGCTGGGCTCTATGCCCGCCACTGTTATGGGCGGCTTCGCCAACCGAAGCGCCGTTATGTGTTGCGCGGCGTATGACACACAGTGCGCGTGCGGTGTTCAAGAGTGCAGGCGGTATCCCGTTGGGGCATCTTTGAGCTATTCAACCGCGACTAAATCAGGCACGTGTTGATCCAGCGCATGGATTGGCCCGCCAAACGCACCAAGGAGCGCTGAATTCACTCGTGACCGCCGTCGAACCACAGCCACTGACATCGCATCGGGCCACGTCGATCACGGGCCGGGTTCACGTCCCAGGCGACAAATCAATCTCGCATCGGGCGTTAATTTTTGGGGCGCTAGCCATAGGTCGCACAGAAATATCAGGCGTGTTGGAGTCGGAGGATGTTTTGGCGACGGGTCGGGCCGTGGCGGCGCTTGGGGCAGGGACCGCGCGTCTTTCAGATGGGCAATGGGTCGTCACTGGTTGCGGCACTGGGGGCCTCGCTGCACCGGACCAGGCCTTGGACCTGGGCAATTCTGGTACCGGGACCCGATTGCTGCTCGGCGTGATCGCTGGTCATGACATCACGGTGACGTTGGTGGGGGATGAGTCCCTCTCACAGCGTCCGATGCAACGCGTGCTGACGCCGTTGCAACAGATGGGCCTGGAGATCTTGGAGACCGGGCGCACCACACTTCCCCTCACTGTGCGCGGAGCTGCACAACCTTTGCCTATCACGTACACGTTGCCGGTCGCCTCAGCTCAGGTCAAAAGCGCCATTCTGCTTGCTGCTTTGATGTCCGATGGCATCACAACGGTGATTGAGCCGGAACCAACGCGGGATCATACCGAACGCTTGATGCAGGCGTTTGGGGCCAACATCACGGTGTCACAGGGCCCTGCTGGGCAAGAAATCCAACTTGCCGGACCGCATGAGTTGGTTGGCCGGCCGATCTCAGTGCCCGGCGATCCAAGTTCTGCAGCCTTTTTGATTGCTGCGGCACTTCTAGTCCCCAATTCTGATCTCACGATCGAGAATGTGTTGGTCAACACATTACGCACCGGTCTGTTTGAGACGTTGCAGGAGATGGGGGCCGACATCACCTTGCTTAATGTGCGTGAAGATGGAGGTGAGCCGGTTGCCGATATCCGGGCGCGGTCCTCGAAGCTCAAAGGGGTGACCGTTCCAGCCGAGCGGGCGCCAAGTATGATTGACGAATATCCTATCCTTGCTGTGATGGCTGCGTTCGCGTCCGGCACCACCAAGATGTTGGGTTTGGCAGAACTCAAGGTCAAAGAGAGCGATCGCCTGAGCGCCACTGCATCAGGCCTGGCCGATAACGGTGTATCGGTTGAGGTTGGCGATGATTGCCTCACCGTGCGTGGCATGGGAACGGTGCCGGGTGGCGGGACGGTGACCACGCATCTTGATCACCGTTTGGCGATGGCGTTCTTGGTCATGGGGCTTGCCAGTGACAACCCGGTGACCGTCGATGATGCGACCATGATCGCAACGAGCTTTCCCGATTTCCAAGACCTGATGGCTGAGATCGGTGCAAAGTTAAGCAGTCGCACGGAGGCCCAGCCATGATCATCGCACTTGATGGTCCAGCGGCCTCTGGAAAGGGCACGCTCGGCAAGCGCATTGCCGCGCACTATGGCTTTCATTGTCTTGACACTGGCTTGCTTTACCGCGCTGTGACTCTGGCGCTGCTTGATCGAGGCTTACGACTTCATGACATGTGGGCAGCCGTCGCTCTGGCGCGGGCACTCGATCCGAATCGACTGGAAGACCTAGACTTGCGTCGTGCGGATGTCGGTGAAGGTGCCTCGGTGGTGGCAAAAATTCCGGAGGTGCGTGCGGCCCTTTTGGAGTACCAACGTGCCTTTGCTGCCAGAAGTCCAGGCGCCGTCCTTGATGGGCGCGATATTGCAACCGTGGTGTGTCCGACAGCGGACGTGAAGATTTTTGTTACGGCGACCCCGGAAGCCCGTGCAAAACGCCGGTTTTTGGAGTATCAGGCTCGCGGTCTTGAGGCCACTGAGGCTGACGTTTTGGCCCTAATCAAGGCCCGCGACGCGCGTGATAGCGGGCGTGCGAATGCGCCGCTGCGCAAGGCCGACGACGCCATCTTGCTTGATACGACTGAGTTGGATATAGATGCCGCATTCGACGTCGCTGTCGGATTGATCAAGAGGAAGATCGGCCGCTAGGAGCGCTTGAGCCACTCAGCGCTTCAAAATCTAATCGGCACGGCGCAGCGCCACTCACAGCGACATCACAAAAACCCGAAATTCGTTGGACGGGCGGTGAGCGCTCGGCTGCGTTTGCGCAGTCGGCCATTGCCAAGTCTTGAACCAATCTTTGACTGCTGCCGATGCGCGCGGTCATGACACCGAACACGCCGTTGAAGGAGCACCCATGAACGCTGAAGTCAGCAAAGAAATGTCCCCAACCCACGATGAATTTGCAGCCCTGCTCGCAGAGAGTTTGGCCAAGGACGATCTTATCGAGGGATCAGTTGTCAAAGGGAAAATCATTTCCATTGAAAAAGACCAGGCCGTGATTGATGTCGGCCTCAAGATGGAAGGCCGTGTGCCACTGAAAGAATTCAGTGTTGCTGGAAAAGACCCCGAGCTTGGCGTTGGCGATGAGGTGGAGGTTTATCTTGAGCGCATCGAAAACGCACTTGGTGAAGCCGTTCTCAGCCGTGACAAAGCGCGGCGCGAAGAAAGCTGGACCCGGCTCGAGAAACAGTTCGAGGCCGGCGAAAAGGTTACCGGGGTCATTTTCAATAAGGTCAAAGGTGGCTTCACTGTTGATCTTGATGGCGCCGTTGCCTTCTTGCCAGGCAGCCAAGTCGATATCCGGCCGGTGCGCGACATCGGCCCGTTGATGCATCAGACCCAGCCCTTCCAGATCCTCAAGATGGATCGCCGCCGCGGTAACATCGTCGTCTCCCGCCGCGCGATTCTGGAAGAGACCCGCGCCGAACAACGCTCTGAAATTGTCGCCCGTCTCAAGGAAAAAGACATCATCGAAGGCGTCGTCAAGAACAT
>JAHZKN010000114.1 GCA_022600335.1 Alphaproteobacteria bacterium | reverse complement strand
TCAAAGATTCAAAGCGGCCGCTATACGCTCGATACGTCGGATATCAACATCGAAGAAATCGTCGAAGCGGTGATCTCTGAAACCCGGCTCACTGCAGCTGAAGCCAACGTTAAAGTCCAAAGCCGCATTGCACTCAATTTGCCGGTCGTCAAAGGCGACGTGAAAAAACTACGTCAGATATTCACTAACCTTATTGGCAACGCAATCAAGTTTAGCGATCGTGGCGATGCAGTCACAATTTCTGTCGCCCCCAACCGTGAGCGAGGGGTCACCGCCATCGTCCGAGACACCGGCGCTGGCATGACTGAAGAAGAGCTGCGCACTGCCCAAACACCCTTTGGTCAAGTTGATGGCGGACGCAACCGCATGCACGAGGGCACCGGCCTAGGTCTACCGATCGCCAAAGCCTTGACAGAATTGCACGGCGGCGAGCTGCGCATCACCAGCGAAAAAGGTACCGGCACCGAAGCCGCCGTGATCCTACCGCCTCCACACA
Source organism: Alphaproteobacteria bacterium (assembly GCA_022600335.1). Lineage (GTDB taxonomy): Bacteria > Pseudomonadota > Alphaproteobacteria > Rhizobiales > Hyphomicrobiaceae > JAHZKN01. The sequence continues at coordinate 5,828 of JAHZKN010000114.1, read as the reverse complement.
AAGTTTCCGTCGCCAGAGCGCGTGAATCAATCTCCGGCCACGGTCTTGGTTCTTAAATCTCAATCTGTAGAAGAATGTGATAGTCAAATGATGGACAGCACAAATACACAAAGCCTTGAGGCCAGCCAACATGACGGCTCAATTGGCCGCATTGTTTCGGTGACTGGGAGTCGTTCCATCGTGATGTTGGACCCAGCACAAGATGGTGCGCAGCGCGACGCCAATGACCGTCCAGAAATGGGCACACTTTTGGCCATCGATACCGCCAACACAGTCGTTCTTGCGATTGTCTCTGCCTTGAGTGTTCCGGTCCCAGCAAGTCGCGATAATGACGAGGAAATCTGGATCGCAGAACTCGGTCTTGTCGGCGAACTGTGGAAAAATGCAGAAGGTGAGGTCACGTCTTTCAAGCGCGGCACAACCTTCTATCCAGCCCTTGGAGACCGCGTTCGTGTCGCCACCAAGCACGAGCTGAAGATGTCGTTCTGCGGCACAGGCGAGCGCGCCGTAAGCGTTGGCAAGATCCGCCAAGACAGTTCCATCGATGCCATGGTTCGTGTTGACGATCTTTTGGGCAAACACTTTGCAATTCTTGGCACAACAGGAACTGGCAAATCGTGCACAACAGCACTCATCCTGCGTTCGATCCTAGAAAAACATGCCAACGCCCATATTGTTCTTCTCGATCCACACAACGAATATGCGACCGCGTTCAAAGGCTGGGCTGAAGTCATCAACCCACGCAACATGCAACTACCGCTGTGGCTTTTGAACTTTGAGGAAGCAGTCGAAGTTCTGATTGGTGACACGGCTCGAAAACAAGAAATTGAAATTCTTCAGGAACTGATCCCCCTCGCCAAGGCGCGGTACAGCTCAGGGCGCGGCTCAGAACCTCAAAAGCTGCGCCGCAACCGTTCAGACGCCGGCCGCTATACAGTTGATACTCCGGTGCCGTATCGAATCTCAGATCTTATGGCCATGATCGATGAACGCATGGGCATGCTTGAAAACAAAAAGGATCTGACTCCGTACAGAAACATCAAAACGCGCATCGAAACAATCTCTCACGATGGCCGTTATGCCTTCATGTTCGGTTCTTTAACTGTATACGACGGAATGGCACAGATTCTGTCGCGAATCTTCCGCGTGCCCGTTGAAGGCAAGCCCATCACCATTTTGGAACTCACTGGCATTCCAACCGAAATTGTCAACGTTGTGGTGTCTGTTTTGTGTCGCATGACCTTCGATTTTGCACTGTGGGGTGAAGGTCAAGTGCCAGTGACACTAGTGTGCGAAGAAGCGCACCGCTATGTGCCACAAAATTCAAGCCTCGGTTTTGAACCATGCAAGCGCGCTATTGCTAAAATCGCAAAAGAAGGTCGTAAGTACGGGGCCTCTTTGTGCATCGTCACACAGCGCCCTGCTGAAATCGACTCGACCATCCTGTCTCAGTGCAACACTGTATTCGCCTTGCGTATGTCCAACGACCGCGACCAGGAGATTGTGACCTCGGCAATTTCAGACACAGGCTCGGGTCTGCTTGAGTTTCTCCCCGCCCTTGGTCAACGCGAAGCTATTGCCTTTGGCGACGGTGTGGCATTACCCGTGCGCATCAAATTTAATGAACTCGATGCAGATTCACTGCCGCGATCCTCAACTGCCAAGTTCTCCGAAAAATGGCAGGCCTCTGTTGAGGACAACGGATTCTTGGATACCGTTGTCGAGCGTTGGCGGTCCTCCAACATGAATCCTGATGACGAAGCCGATCCAAATGCTTCGGGCCTCGCAGAAACTGTTGAAGCACAAGCAGCACCAACGCAACAAACAGCCGCAGCACCGCGACAGCGTGCAGCAGAAGGTGCACAGCCGTCCTTGCGTAGAACTGCGCCTTTGAATCAGCCACAAGCTGCGGTTGCAACCGCACCGCCGTCGGCACAACCCATCGCTGCCGGATCTCGTTTGAGAAAAGAAGGTGCGGCCGTCGGCACGGCACCGAGCGCTGCTGGCTCACGTGGAGGAGGCCAATTGGTCTCGGCGGAGGCCCGTGCTTCGCTGCGCGAACGCTTGCTCAAACCGCGCGACTAAAGCCACCACTCCATCTGTCATTACGGTTCGTCACGTCGCAGGTCTACAACTCGGTTATCACGCGTGTCCTGCGCGAGGTCATCGTTGCGTGTTTGGTCTGTTGCGACCTCAAGGGCGGCAGAGCCGCCTGCAATCGATCCTTCAGATTCATGACGTCGAAACCGCAACCAACTCATCGGAATCATAGCGAGGTAGATGAGCGATGCGAGCGCCAGAGTGCCATACGGATACGTCACCAAACAAGCGACCAAACCAACGGCCGCTACAAAAATTGGCAAAACCCACTCGCTCTTTATGCGTTCGCCTAGCAGTTTTCCTGAGTAGGTCGGGATCGCAGACACCATCATGGTTGCAATCAGAACGGTATAGATCAGAACGCCATTGGTGACCCAACGGTTATCTTTCAGGTCCAATCCGATTTGATCCAAATAGAATGGCAACAATACCACGATCGCAGCCGCCGGCGTTGGCACACCGCTAAAGTAGTTCGACTGCCACTTGGGTCGCTCTTCGTCGAGGGCAACGTTGAACCGGGCCAAACGCAGGGCAGAGGCCAATGCAAATACCAAAACACAAATCCAGCCAAAGCTCTTGAGGTCGCCAAGACCCCAGGTGAAGATCAATATCGCCGGGGCAACACCAAAATTGACAAAGTCCGCCAGGCTGTCCAGCTCCGCGCCAAAACGCGACGACGCCTTGAGCAATCGCGCCACGCGGCCGTCCAATCCATCAAGCATGGCCGCTAAAACAATTGCAGCTAGGGCAAGATCCCAGCGTCCTTCAATAGACATACGAATTGAGGTTAGCCCAGCGCACAGCCCAAACAGGGTGACAAAATTGGGAAACAACACGCGCACAGGGATCCGCGAATGCGCAAACAAGCGGCGGCGCCTGCGCCGGCGAATATCTTTTTCAAGCTCTGGTATGACGGGGTCCATATCACGTTTCCTTACGACGCACGAAAGTCACGTTCAGGTTCCTGCGACTTTAAATCAGCGAGCACTGTTTCACCACCCACCGCACGTTGACCAACCGCCACCAACGCGGTTTGCTGCGGCGGTAAATAGGTGTCAACGCGCGAGCCAAAACGGATAAGGCCAATGCGCTCACCCGAGCCGACACTGTCTCCTTCAGACTTAAAGGACACAATGCGCCGCGCCACGAGGCCAGCGATCTGCACAACACCCACCGCGACGCCATTTGCAGTTTCAACCAATATCGCACGGCGTTCATTGTCTTCGCTCGCCTTGTCCAAAGCGGCATTGACGAATGTGCCAGGAATGTAGATCGATCGCGTAATGCGGCCTGCAATCGGAGCACGATTGATATGGACATCAAACACCGACAGAAAAATCGACACGCGCACGCGCGTCTCTTCGCCAAGGCCCAGCTCTGCTGGCGGGCGAACTTCCTCAATTGAGGACACCCGCCCGTCTGCTGGAGAGACAATCAGCCCATCCCGCATCGGCACCACACGTTCAGGGTCACGAAAGAAGTAAATGATCCAAGCGGTGACAAGTGCCAACAGCCAACCCAGAGGCGGCCAAAGCAGAAAGAACAGCAATGTGAGCACTGCGCCGATCGCAACAAATTTATGCCCATCGGCATGCACGGGTGCCAAAGAGTCTGAAATGGTTTCAAGCAATGAGTGGCCGTCTGACACGTTGGTCTCCTCGGTGGCAAGCAGGTTGGCCGGATGAGCGGCGAAACAGGAAATGATTTAGAGCGCTAGATCAGCTCGCATTGATGCTCAATCTAACGGCAGCGCGACAAAGCGCGTATCACCTTTTGGATTTTCCACCAAGATTAAGACACTCTTGGCCCCTGATTTTTTGATCCGGTCAACCACGGCCACCGCAGCATCTGGCGTGGAAATCGCGTCTTGCTGCACTTCACTGATCACATCGCCAACTTGAATGTTCTTTTCTGCCGCCACGCTCGTAGCCTCGACGCTGGTTACAACCAGACCTTTCACCTCTTGGCTCAAACCCATCTTAGTGCGCAAATCCGAGGTCAGCGGGGTCAGCGCCATACCAAGAAGCGTCTTCGGCGACGCGTTGTTGGTTTTCGCAGGTTTTTCAGGCAACCCAATCGTATCATCGCCTTCGTCCAAGCGACCCACAACAATGCTCAATGTCTTTTTCTTCCCCTGGCGCAGGATCTCAAGATCAACCGGCTGACCAATCTTAGCCTTGGCAACAAGGCGCGGAAGCCCGCGCATCGTCGAGACTTTCTGACCAGCGAAGCCCAAAATCACATCACCTGTTTTTAAGCCTGACTTTTCGGCCGGACTGGCCTCAGTCACGCCGGCAACAAGTGCACCCATATTTTCAGGCACGCCAAGGCTCTCGGCAATATCATCGGTGATGGTCTGTATTTTGACTCCCAACCAACCCCGCTGCGCCGATCCAAACTGGCGCAACTGGGAGATGATCTCGATGACAATATCGGACGGCGTCGCGAACCCAATTCCGATCGAACCACCACTAGGAGATATAATCGCTGTGTTGACACCGATCACCTTGCCATTCATGTCGAACAACGGACCACCCGAATTGCCTTTGTTAATAGCCGCATCAGTTTGCAGGAATTCATCGTAAGGACCGGCATTGATATCGCGCTGTTTGGCGGAAATGATACCCAATGTCAGAGAACCACCAAGGCCAAAAGGATTGCCGATCGCCATCACCCAATCGCCAACCTTGAGATGTGTCGATGGGCCGAAGGCAACGGACGGCAAAGGCTTGCGTGAATTCACCTTGAGCAAAGCGAGATCCGTCTTTTGATCGCGTCCGACAATCTCAACAACTTTAAGCTTTTTGCCATCTGGGAATGTGACCCAAATCTCATCTGCACTATCGATGACATGGTTGTTCGTGACGATCAGACCTTCTTTACCGTCAATCACAAAACCGGAACCCAGTGAGGATACCTTGCGATCCAATGGAGAATTGCCGCGACGATTAAAAAAATCCTCCAGCAAGTCTTCAAAGGGAGAGCCTTTCGGCACTTTTGGCAATGGAATGCCGGACGGACCACGCGCCAATTGGGTGCTAGATATGTTGACAACGGCGGGAAAGAGCTTTTCGGCGATTGGTGCCACGGTCTCAGGACCGGGCGCGGCAGCAAGCTCGGATGACGCACTGATCAACACGCTGAGCAGAGCTAGTGCAACGCTGCGGGCCAGTGTTGCGTACGCGGCTGTGGCAACATCGACAGCACGGCAATATGTCGATTGATCTAAGCGTTTGCTCTCATCAGACATCAACGATCCTCTTTAGGCGTGTGCGACACCGAATGTTCTCCGGTATATGCCAAGACGCGACGCCGGACTCAGCCACGAATGAGCCAAACTAAAGCAACGCCCGTCGCGACCGCAAGCCAGCCGAAAGTTCGCAATGTTTTTTGTGGCGTTTCCGCGGCGGCGGCCAACAAATGCACGCCCGCCTGGGGCGCGAGAGCCCACACTAAGCCCTCGATCACCAACACGAGTCCGAGTGCGACTGTTAAATCGCCCATGGGTCACCAAGCCTTATGGGGCTGCCCCGTCCGGATCCTTGAAGTAGTTGAAGAAGTCAGAATCCGGCGAAATCAGCATCCGCGTGTCACCGGCATTCAAACCTTTCTCATAAGCCTGCATGGATCGGTAGAATGCAAAGAATTTAGCATCGCGGCCAAAAGCTTTGGCAAAGATTGCGTTGCGTTGCGCGTCACCATCACTGCGGATCTGCTGACCTTTGTTG
>JAHZKN010000113.1 GCA_022600335.1 Alphaproteobacteria bacterium | reverse complement strand
TCGGGACACGTATCGGCACGTACAAAATTATTCAGGTATGGCGCCCATTCTGGATCTGGCTTCGGGAGCCCTTCCGGCAATCCAGCAGCATAAAGTGTGCGTTTGAACAGGATCACTTCGTTAAAGTGCTGCTGTAACGCAATCTTAACGTTGTCATCAACGACGGCCTGTACCTGCACGCATGGACGCATTTGCCCCTGTATATCGAGAACTTTTTTACGAATTTTGAGCACCGGAGCGCGCATCGAACCATCCCACCACTTTAACACCACAACACCAAACCCGGCCGCGCTGACCAATTGCCAACCGACACAAGTCTTCGACGGGACCATAGCGAGAGTTGATTTCGAATCCGCTGCAAAATCGCGCGCGAATTAGTTCAAATTGCATCTATTGGCGCTGGGTCGGAAAAGATGCGCCTTGACAGATCCCACTGGAAACAGGCACACCGGGCCGCACCGCCAGCCAACACCTGCTGGTGGGCGTCTTACGCTGATTGGTATGCAGCGAGTGAGAGGAGGAAGCAGTTATGAGCACGCAAATTACAGTTACGTTCCCTGATGGCGCGACGCGCGACTTCGAAAAGGGAACTACTGGTCGCGATATTGCCGGCGGCATTTCCAAGTCCCTGTTAAAGAAAACGGTTGCGATGGCGCTTGATGGCACCGTCGTGGATTTGGCTGATCCGATTGAAGCGGATGCAGCCATTGAATTCATTTCTCGCGATGATGATCGCGCATTGGAATTAATCCGCCATGACTGCGCGCATGTGATGGCTGAGGCCGTGCAGGAGCTATGGCCTGGTACGCAAGTGACCATCGGGCCCGTGATCGAAGATGGCTTCTTCTATGACTTTGCCAAGCAAGAGCCATTTCGGCCAGAAGACATAGCGAAGATCGAAAAGAAGATGCAGCAGATCATCGCCAAGAACGCGCCATTCACCAAAGACGTGTGGTCGCGTACCAAAGCAAAGAAACATTTTGCAGCACAGGGCGAACACTACAAGGTTGAGCTTGTTGACGCCATTCCCGAAGACGAAGACGTCAAAATCTACAAACAGGGAGACTGGTTGGACCTGTGCCGTGGACCACACATGGCGTCGACCGGTCAAATCGGTAAGGCGTTTAAGCTACAGAAGTTTGCTGGTGCCTATTGGCGCGGCGATTCAAAAAATGCGCAGCTGCAGCGCATCTATGGCACGGCATGGGCCAAGGACTCAGATCTCAAAGACTACTTAACGCGACTTGAAGAAGCTGAAAAACGCGACCATCGCAAGCTTGGCCGCGAGATGGATTTGTTCCATTTTCAAGAGGAAGCCCCCGGTTCCGTGTTCTGGCACGCGAAGGGGTGGGATCTCTTTCAATCGCTCATTTCCTATATGCGCCGACGCCAACAAGACGCGGGCTACATTGAGGTGAATTCGCCAGATATGATGGACCGTACATTCTGGGAGCTGTCGGGCCACTGGGAAAACTACCGCGAAAATATGTTTGTCTCAGAGACGGAAGATGAGCGCACGTTCTGCTGCAAACCGATGAACTGCCCCGGTCATGTGCAGATCTATAAGCATGGCTTGAAAAGTTATCGTGATCTTCCGTTGAAGATGGCTGAGTTCGGCAAAGTGCACCGTTATGAGCCGTCGGGTGCCTTGCACGGGCTTCTACGCGTGCGCCATTTCACACAGGATGACGCCCATATTTTCATTACCGAAGACCAGATGATGTCTGAATGTCTGGCCATCAATGATCTGATGCTGTCGATCTACAAGGACTTTGGCTTTGAGGACATTTTCATCAAGCTGTCGCTTCGCCCTGAAAAACGCGTCGGAGCGGATGAGCTCTGGGACAAGGCAGAAAAAGCCTTGTCGGACGTCTTGGATGAGGTGAAGGCGCGCTCGGATGGGCATGTGAAGACGGCGGTTAATCCAGACGAGGGGGCCTTTTATGGACCCAAGCTTGAGTATGTGTTGCGCGATGCCATTGGCCGCGAATGGCAGTGCGGCACAACACAGGTCGACTTCAATTTGGCGGAGCGGCTGGGGGCGTTTTATATCGATGAAACATCAGAGAAGCGCACGCCGGTTCTTATTCATCGTGCCATGTTTGGCTCGCTTGAGCGATTCACAGGCATCTTGATTGAAAATTACGCTGGTCATTTGCCGCTATGGCTGTCGCCGTTGCAAGCCGTGGTGTGCACCATTGTGTCTGAAGCTGATGCCTATGCCCAAGAGATCGGCGACAAACTCAAAATGGCGGGTTTGAAGTGTGCGCTCGACCTGCGCAATGAAAAGATCAACTACAAGGTGCGTGAGCATTCTCTCGCTAAGGTGCCTGTATTGATCGTGGTTGGCAGACGCGAGGCAGAAGAGGGCAAAGTTTCCATTCGTCGACTAGGCAGTCAAAATCAATCTGTCATGACGCTGGATGAGGCCATTGCCACGCTGAGCGATGAAGCTGTGCCGCCAGACTTGGCTCGTAAGCGTTTGGCCGCTTCAAAAGCCGCCTAGGCGATCCAACTTTGCAATGAAAACATGCATATGAGTGCCAGCCGCTCTTATTGCGCCGTCACGCACGTCGTTACGGCTTTGCATTCGGATAGAATAGCTGTTGTCCGCGGACTCGAAACGCCGCGATGGCCGCTTGTCCGTCTTTCGACAAAATCCAGTCGATGAGCTTTGCACCACCGGTGGCATTCACACGCGCATGGCGCTCCGGATTGACTTGAATAATTCCGTATTGATTGAACAACTTTGGGTCGCCTTCAAATAGAAGCTTGTGATGCGACTTGTTGTGAAAGCTGATCCATGTCGCGCGATCTGTTAGGACATAAGCGTTCATGCCGATCGCCGTGTTTATGGTCGCCCCCATGCCGGAGCCAGCTTCGCGATACCACGTCCCTGACGCAGGACCCGGATCTATGTTGGCTGCGGCCCACAACCGCTTCTCTGCTTTGTGAGTGCCACTATCGTCCCCGCGCGACAGGAACGGCGCTTTTGCTGACTGGATGCGCTTCAATGCCTCGGTAACGCTCTTCGAGTCCGCAATGCCGGCCGGGTCAACGTGTGGTCCAACAAGTACAAAATCATTGTACATGACGTCATGTCGCTTCACGCCCCACCCATCTGCAACAAACTCTTCTTCGGCTGGTTTTGCGTGCACCAACAAAACGTCACCATCGCCGTTGCGTGCATTCTTGAGCGCCTGGCCAGTGCCAACCGCTACAACCTGAACTTTAATGCCGCTCACTGCGGTAAATTTTGGCAGAAT
>JAHZKN010000112.1 GCA_022600335.1 Alphaproteobacteria bacterium | reverse complement strand
GTTTCCACTCACCCCGTGCCGCCACGCCATTCATGCGGGCGCGGTGGGAAAAGGCACGCTGTCCAGCGGCGACATTTTCTTCCCGTCCACCCCACGCTTTCAGAGCTGCCGCTTGTATTGAGCGTCCGTATGAGAATGTCAGCGCCCACGGCTTACCGGATATCTGGTTCATTAGTGAGAGATGTTCGGTCGCCACTTCATCACTTTGCCCACCTGACAGGAACGCAATACCTGGAACAGCGCCTGGCACATTGGCTTTCAAGCACTTAAAAGTCCGCTCAGCGACTTCTTCTGCTGAGGCTTGCTTTGGACATTTTTGACCAGCGATGACCATGTTGGGTTTGAGGATTATGCCTTCAAGGTTGACCCGTGCGTCGGCAAGTTCCCGGAACACGGTGCGCAACGTCCACTCGGTGACCTCTTGGCAGCGCGCAACGTCATGCGTCGACGTCGGCCCATCCATCAATACTTCTGGTTCAACGATTGGAACGATGCCCGCTTCCTGACACAACGCGGCATAGCGCGCTAGCGCGTGAGCATTGGCTTTGACGCAATTCCAGGTCGGGAGACCATCTGCAATGGTGATCACGGCGCGCCATTTAGCAAAGCGTGTGCCAAGGCCGTAGTATTCGCTCAGGCGTTCGCGCAGACCATCAAGACCCTCGGTGATTGTTTCCGTTGCTGATGTTGGGCCGGCGAGAGGTTTTGCTCCGGTATCCACTTTGATGCCCGGCACCGCTCCGGCGGCGCGAATAAGATCGACAAGCGGTGTGCCGTCTTTGGCGTTCTGGCGCACGGTCTCATCGTAAAGAATAACGCCTGAGATCGCGTTTTCCATGCCGTCGCGGGCACGGAAAAGCATTTCTCGGTAGTCGCGGCGGGTCTCGTCTGTCGAGGTGACGTTGATTGAGTCCAGGCGTTTTTTGATGGTGCCGGTGCTCTCGTCGGCTGCAAGGATGCCTTGGCCGGGTTTGACCATGGCGGCTGCAATGTCTTCTAGTCTCTCGGTCATAGCCGTCGCCTTTGATTGCGCACTGTCAGGTGAATCTCAGGGGCCTGAACTAGCGCGTTTTAGCGGCCATTGCCAAGGGTCGGAAACCTGGGTTTTCCCCACGCTTCGACTTTTGACTAACGGTTTGTGGCTAAAAAACACAATTTCCAAGTCTGCCAAGGCTTTGTTCTATTGGTTACTGCGCGTTGATTGGCGTGGGTCTTGTGCTGGCGTACACCAACAACAATCCGGAAACCTAAAACAAAGCTTGCCTTTTTTACATATATGTGTGTATACACGTATAGTGCGTGTAACTACACGTAAGAAACATGCTTAGAACCGCGATTGAATCGTGAGTGGCTCTGTGTCGGCTTCCAGGTTTCAGCGCCCAATGAGAATGAAAACTTAAACCCGCATGGGTGCCAAAAAGGCCAGCTGGTGAGTATGGAGAGAATTAAACTATGTTGGGAGCACTGAGATGACCATCCAGCCCTATGCGCAGCACAATTGTGCCTGTTTCAATATTCGACGCGCCGCGCGTCATGTGACGCAGGCCTACGATCACGCACTAAAGCCCGTCGGCCTGCAGGCAACGCAATTTTCATTGTTGGCGATGATTGATGGCGTTTCCAGCGAAAAAGGCATTGCCTTGACTGAGCTTGCGGCGCGGTTGGGGATGGATCGCACCACACTTACCCGCAACCTAGCTGTTGCAGAGCGCGCCAAATGGATCGTCACTCGGTCCGGCAAGGACCGGCGCGAACGTCTCATCAAGTTGACGTTGTCAGGGCGACGCAAACTGAATAAGGCACGGCCGCTGTGGAAGCTTGCTCAAGAGCAAGTTGTGAAAAAGCTTAGTGTATCTAGCCTTTCTGATCTTCTCGCGCTCACGCATCGATTGAGCGCGGACTGATCCACCGTCGGGTGGTGTTTTGACACTGTTCGTTGTCAAAAAACGTGTAGCTGCACATAGGTGTGCAGCCTATCTGAGGAGTAAGATGATGACATCCGGGAATGTAGATCGAGATCTGGGCCCGCATAACGCGCGCATACTTGCGCCAACAAAGATGAAAATTTCGGGGCATGCGCTGGCCGTTGTTAGCACTTTTTGTATTTGGGCTGCCGTGGTGATTGGTTTAGCCGTGTGGGGCGTTTTTGATGTCCCAGGCGGTGAGCCAGCGTTGCCGACCCTGTTGGCAATTGGGTTGCCGGTTATCGGATTTGTAACGGCGATAGCTGCGCTTCCGGGAGTGCGGGCTTGGGTGCTTGAATTGGACCCTGTCCTTCTGACAGAGTTTCAGGCGTGGCGCATTTTGGGCGGGCTCTTCCTAGCTGTTTATGCGTTTGGCCATTTACCTGGTTTTTTTGCCTGGCCAGCAGGACTCGGTGATATCGCTGTTGGTGTTGCTGCGCCGTTCATTGCCTGGCGGTTGCGAACCGATCCGACGTTTTTGACCAGTCTGCGCAATCGCAGTTTCCACTTTGCTGGGTTGCTCGACTTTGTCATAGCGGTCAGCACTGGAATCGCAGCTCGCGAACAGGTGCCCGGTCTTGTTGATGGCGTGACGTCCTCAGCGATGGAGCAGCTTCCGTTGGTGTTGATTCCGACACTCGTGGTGCCAGCGTTCATCATTTTGCATCTGATTGTCTTGTTTCAAATTGCGCAGCAAAAGCGTTAGAGAATGGCGCGTGGCAGGCAAATTGTTTGCTCTCCTGCGACGCGTTCACAAAGGTGCAGCGTTCCTAACGGGCTTTGCGGATTAGCATGTCAAACACATGCTCAAAGTGTTTGGCTGCTGCGCCTTTGGCCGTTGGCGCTTTGCCCATTGCGTACTGACCAATTAGCGCCTGGTAGATAAGATGGGCACGTGCGGCAGCCTCGGGCGCAGAAAACCCAAGCTGCTGAAACAGATCTTCGAGATAGGCAACGCGTTTGCGATCAATACTTTTGAGTGTTGCCGCTGTCTTGGCATCTTGCGCAGCCCAGGCACGGACGCCCATGTCCAGGCGACCGTCCGATTGCATGACAATAGAAAACAAAGTGCGTAG
>JAHZKN010000111.1 GCA_022600335.1 Alphaproteobacteria bacterium | reverse complement strand
CGGCGTTGTTTGGAAAGAAGTTTTTGAATTCGCCGTAGAGTTGCGCAGCTAGCGTCTTGTTGGGCGCCAAAATGAGAGCAGGGCGCTGTGTTTCAGCAATCACTTGAGCCATGGTGAAGGTTTTTCCAGACCCCGTGACGCCGAGCAAAACTTGCGTTTGCTCTTCACCACGCACACCCTTGACCAATTCTGCGATTGCTTCTGGCTGATCGCCCTTGGGTGAGAAGTCCGACACGATCTCAAACGTGATTCCGCCTTCGCTTTTTTCTGGTCGCTCAGGCCGATGGGGCGCGAACATGGGGAGGCTGCCAGAGATCAACGGGTGGCGCGCGAGCATCGGCTGTGTCGCCAACACATCTTGTGCGCGGTCGTTACGGTCTTCGGGCTTGGCAAGGATGGCGTTGAGGACATCCGAAGGGCCTGTTGCGACGTCGCGCGGTCGCGCGCCCGTTTGGCGCAGTGCGGGCAGTGTATCGGCCGGTGTGAACGTTGCTTGGCGTTGTTCCTGAAACCCCGGCGTGCCAGCCGCGGTTTCTGCAGGCGGGGGCTGCGGCTTACCCGACTTGCCGCGTGATGCACGTGGGGCTTTTGATTTTTTTGGATTTTGTTTGGGTGAGCGGGCCATGGATCGCTGACTATGCGCGCGTCATCGGAGTTGCTCAAGGGCCACCGCAGGTGGCTGGACCATAGACCTGCGTCGGTCAACAACGATTGACATCCGGGCGTTTAGCAACGACCGGGTCAAAGCCCGCGAAACACGGTACCCGACATGAGGACAAAGTAGGCAACAATGGCCAGCCAGAATTCCTGATGCGGCAAATAACGCGGGATTGGAATGATGCCGACCTTGGTGATAATCGCCAAGGCTGCAAGCACAAAGGACAGTGCAAAGATAATGATGGTTGGTGGATTAAGACGCATGCATTGTCTCCACATTTCAGAAGGGGCGCTGGTGGGCACAACGTCCAGGCGCGCGCCCATCCGCGGTAGCCTATCCTGCATGCCAGGGCAAGGCACAAGGTGTCAAAGCCATATAGTAATTTAGGGGCGGCGTGGCTCTCGTGTGCGGTGCGTGCGGCTCACCATTCGGGTCAGCTAGAAAGATTGCCCCACCAGTGTCTGGCGCTACAGTGTGCGGGCTGGCTGATCTGTGATCGTCCATGGCAGACGTGCATTCGCATCGACGACGAATTTCATGGTGGTTGTGTGGTGCGCATCTGTCGTGCGGCAGGTCACCAACAGCTGCGTTCTGACTGCCTCGGTATCCTGCGATTGAGATGTTGGCACCAGTGTTGCAGGTAGCGACAATGGTGTGACCCCAACAACTTCAAATTCGCGCGCGCTGCCACCGGCGGAAATCGTAAAGCGATCTCCTTTTGCGACAGGTGACGTCCAGCTGGCAGGTTGCACCATCAGGGTCGGCGCTGAGGGTACGCGGCCGAGCCAAAATTCTTCCGAGCCGGCGATGGGGGTTTGACGTATTGTTTGACCATGCGCGACGTCAAACGATTTGGTAGTCGCCTGCGCAATGGCGGTATCAAAACGATTATTCAGCCAGGTGGTAGGATTCGCGAGGCCGATGGCAAACAATCCGGTGGCGAACAACAGGCTTGCAACGCTCAAATTGCGGCGGCCTTGAGTCAGCGTGTGGAACGGTCTCATGTGGTCCTCATCATCTGCAATTCATCTGCCTAGAATTTACAATATAGGGGCTTTGGCGTGGTTTCGCGAGGGGCGGGTCGGTGTTTTGCTACTGCTTGTGTAAACAATTGGCCCAGTGTTGAGATTTTCCACCGCCGACACGCGCCAAAACGAAGGTTTGGCTGAAGTGGCGCAGGCCCATCAAGGTAAACGCGCTCACGACAGAGAATAGGATGCCAAGGCCAATGAGAGTGAAAAGAGACGGATCGGCACCCCAATACGAGTCGCTTGCGGTGCCAGTCGTGGGCAATGATACGATGCTGTTGCCTGCCTGGGCACGATCTTCTAGGGCCAGGACTGCGATCAGCGCATACACCGCCAGTCCGACGCCTGCGTCACGAAGCGCTTTCAAAATAGGCTGTGATCGGTCCATCAGCATTCGTAAGGCCTCCGGTTGTGCCAGCTGTGTGCAGCGATTCGACTGAATACGTGCCGCCGCTAGAAGAGGCGGGCGATGTGGCTCAGATGTGCCCGCATTGTGGCAACTCCGGGCTTTTTGCAGGTGCAAGTTGTGAACATCGATGGGTGTGATGTCATCGCCACGGGTGCCCATCGCTTCGACCAAAGACCCAGGCATCCAGTGCGGCTTTCGGGATCGGTTGCAACTTGTTGCAGTGCGGCGTAGCGTGTCTCCCGCATTGAGTCTGCCGTGCCCGCTCTGGCGCCCGCCCGGTTGGCGTATCGATGTGCATCACAACGCAATACCCGGACACATCACATGGGCTTTTATGCCGATAGCCTTGCCCGCGTTCAGCCGTCAGCGACGATCGCGGTTTCAACCAAAGCCCGCCAGCTTAAAGCCGAGGGGCGCGATATTATTTCGCTATCCGCTGGCGAACCTGACTTTGATACACCGGATCATATTAAAGAGGCGGCTAAACGTGCGCTTGACGCCGGTAAGACCAAATATACCGACGTTGATGGAATTCCGGAACTCAAAGCGGCGATACGCGCCAAGTTCAAACGCGACAATGGGCTGGACTATGCTGCGAGCCAGATCTCTGTTGGCACCGGTGGTAAGCAAGTGTTGTACAATGCGCTGCTGGCCACGCTCAATCCCGGTGACGAAGTCCTAATCCCAGCACCGTGTTGGGTATCGTACGCAGATATTGTGCTGCTTGGCGGTGGCACGCCCGTGTTTTTACCAACGCGGCCTGCGGATGGCTACCGCTTGCAGCCAGAGACGTTGGCCAAGGCGATCAACAAAAAAACCAAGTGGTTTTTGTTCAACTCACCGTCCAATCCAACAGGT
>JAHZKN010000010.1 GCA_022600335.1 Alphaproteobacteria bacterium | reverse complement strand
AGCAAAACTGCAACAGCCTCTCTGCAATCGTTTCTCAATCACCGACAAGTTGTGGGCGGCTCGCTAGTCGGCCGCATTTCCTTCCCATGCTGAGACGATGGATTGCCCTGGCACGGGGCCATTGCGGAAAATGCGTCTTCTAGTGTGGCATGTGTCAGTTTGGAAATGGGGCCGTTTCACCATACGGGCCTTGGGGGGGATGTCTGATGCCAATACTGAAAGCAGCCGTTGTGGCTGCGGGGCTGCTGCTGCCCGTTGCTGACTATGATTCTATTGATGAGCCAATTTGGTGTGCCGAAACAAATGGGTTGTTGGCACAGATTACGACGCTTGGCGGTACCGCTGTTAAGCGTGTCTATGTCGGAGACGGACGCACCGTAGAATGGTTTTGGAATGACAGAGAGGAATTGATTGTCGAGCACAATCCTGGCGGTGATAGTTGTCTGATGCGATTGCGCACACCGCATCGGTAGTAGCCGACAGCGAAAACGTGCCACAGCGGGTGGCTACTCGAGGCGTTCACCCGGTGCTGCCTTATGCAAGCGCTGGGCAATTTCTCGGACGGTGAAATCGGCATCTGGCGACACAGGTTCTTGGGCCGCACTTGGTTTCAGAGCCAGTAACAGCGCCACTGCGCTAGCTGTCAGGAAGCGATGCATGTGCTGAGCGACCGCTGTCTTCATTCGCACTCATCTATCAGACTTCGACGGCGGGCCAAAGCCACCGCCGGTCGGTGTTTCGATGACAATGCTGTCGCCGGCATTGAGCTGCGCTTCAGCGCACCCTTCGAGCTGTTCGATATGCCCGTTTGTGCGACGAATGCTATTGCGCCCCACCTTGCCGGGCTTGCCGCCGGCTAAGCCAAACGGTGCTGTTTTTCGAAAGCCTGAAAGAATGGTGCACATCATCGGCTTTAAAAACCGAATGCTGCGCCGTATGCCGTCGCCGGCCGACCATTGCCCCGCGCCACCCGAGCCGCGACAAATCGAAAAGTCATCAACCACGACGGGGTAGCGCAGTTCCAGCACTTCTGGATCTGTCAGGCGGGTATTGGTCATGTGGACTTGAACACCAGCCGTACCATTAAAACCAGGCCCCGCCGGACTGCCGGAACAAATCGTTTCGTAATATTGGAGGGTAGAATCTCCAAAGGTCAAATTGTTCATGGTGCCCTGCGATGCGGCGAGTGCACCGAAGGCAGCAAACAAAGCATTCGTGATGATCTGACTTGTTTCGACGTTGCCAGCGACAACGGCAGCAGGAAAGCGCGGGCTCAGCACCGAGCCAGGTGGAATGACAATCTGCAGTGGACGCATGCAGCCGGCGTTAATGGGGATGTTTTCTTCAAGCAGAACGCGCATGACGTACAGAACGGCGGCGCGCGTCACAGGTTCTGGGGCGTTAAAGTTATTGGGTTGTTGCGGGGATGTGCCGGTAAAATCGATCCGCGCTGATCGCTTAACGTAATCGATTGTGACCGCAACGTTGATCACGATGCCGTCATCGGTTTCAACGCGGAACCGGCCGTCTTGCAAGCGCGACAGCAGACGGCGTACCGCTTCTTCTGCATTGTCTTGCACATGTTTCATGTAGGTTTGCACGACTTCTGGTCCAAACTGTTGAACCATATTGGCGAGGTCGCGTGCCCCGCGGGCATTGGCAGCCACTTGGGCCTTGAGGTCTGCGATATTTTGCGCCGGATTGCGTGCTGGGTAGGGGGCGTTTTGCAACAGCTGCAAGACATCAGCTTCGCGGAACCGGCCGTCACGTACCAGAAGAAAGTTGTCAATCACAACGCCTTCTTGCTCGATCGAAGTTGCCTTGGGACTCATGGAGCCGGGCGTGATGCCGCCGATGTCGGCGTGGTGGCCGCGGCTTGCAACAAAAAAGTCAATGGTTTGGTTGGCTGTGTCAAACACCGGTGTGATGACTGTGATGTCGGGGAGGTGTGTGCCGCCATCATAGGGGGCGTTGAGCATGTACACGTCGCCAGGGGCCATGCGTCCCTGGCGTTTTTTGATGATCGTTGCGACAGAGCGATCCATCGATCCAAGGTGGACAGGCACGTGCGGCGCGTTGGCGACAAGATTGCCCTCACGATCGAAGACCGCACAGGAAAAATCTAGACGCTCTTTGATGTTGATGGACTGGGCCGTGTTGGCCAGGGCTGCGCCCATCTGCTCGGCAATCGCCATGAAGTGATTGTTGAATACTTCAAGCAGCACCGGATCACGCGTGCTGGAAATACGCCGCGTTTTGCGTGCCACGCTGCGTCTCAAAACAAGTGAGTTACCGCTGGAAAGCGTGGCCGACCAGCCTGCTTCAATAACCACTGTCTGGTGATCCTCGATCACAAAAGCAGGACCAGAAATGCAATCGCCAGTGCGAAGATCCTTGCGGCGGTAGGCATTGGCTTGGTGATGCGCGCCGCCTGAATAGAACGTTATGCGATCAAAACTCTTCGCTGGGTCGATGGAGCGGATGTCTTGGGGGACGCGGTCCGGCTCATCAAGATGTGATCCGCCGCCTGTTGCCTCAACTTCAAGTGTGGCGATCACAACGGCTTTCTCTGGAGAGATGAACCCAAAGCGTTGAAGATGTGCCGCTTCAAACGCTTTGTGCATGACGGTGCGGTCT
>JAHZKN010000110.1 GCA_022600335.1 Alphaproteobacteria bacterium | reverse complement strand
TGTTTGATGCGATTTGTCATGCCCTAACCACGGTCTCAACGGCGGGTTTTTCGACGCATGATGCAAGCTTCGGATTTTTCCAAAATCCTGCCCTGGAGTGGGTGTGCATCTTTTTTATGATCTGTGGTGCGTTACCGTTTGTTGTTTATATCAAGGCCATGCGTGGACAAGCCGGAGCCGTGTGGGGTGATACGCAGGTTCGCGGGTTTATCGCATTCCTCATCGCTATCTGGGCCATCGTTACGTTTTGGCTGATCGCCACGCGTGAGATTGGCACGCTTGATGCCCTCCGCGCTGCGGCGTTTAATGTCACGTCGATTGTGACAACGACGGGATATGCCACGGAAGACTTCACAAAGTGGGGCACGTTTGCGGTTGGCTTGTTTTTTATTCTTTTCTTCTTCGGTGGCTGCTCCGGGTCCACGACAGGCGGTATCAAGATATACCGGCTACAAGTTGCTGGCATGCTGACCCGCAGTCACTTTCTGCATCTGATAAGTCCCAATCGCATCGTCACCTTGGTCTACAGCGGTCGCCGCCTGCCCGATGATGTGCCATTTTCAGTGGTCGCGTTTCTCGCGATCTATATGGCAACGGTTGGCGTGTTTACGGTTGTTCTCTCGGCAATGGGACTGGATTTTGTGACGGCACTTTCTGCTGCAACACAAGCTGTTGGCAATGTTGGTCCGGGCCTTGGTGAGCATATTGGTCCCGGTGGTAGTTTTTCGAGCATCCCATTAGCTGCAAAGTGGGTCCTCGCTGGAGCGATGCTCTTGGGTCGTCTGGAATTGTTCACCGTGTTGGTGCTTCTGCGGCCCGAATTCTGGCGCAGCTAAAGTCGGCTCATTGAGCTGCGTAGAAATTTTCACTGCCAGCTCCAGTTATAAAGCCAATTATAGCGCCGGATGAGTGCTGCGCCACCAAGTACGCCCATGGCGCGATTGCGCACTGTGGCTGTGACTCCGCGTTGGTGATAGATACGTCCGTTTTGCACAGATGCTCTGGCGACACGCGCCGTGCGCCGACGTCGACGGGACTCATAGGTCTTGAGGGTGCGATCGATATTGCTTGGCATGCTTACAAGACAATCTGCCAAAACCATTGCGTCTTCGAGTGCCATCACCGCGCCCTGCGCTAGGAATGGCAGAATAGGATGCGCAGCATCGCCTAGTAGCGTCATGTGGTCGGTGCGCCACGTGCGCAGCGGGGCTAGGTGTGCAAGTGACCACTTTTGCCAATTGGTACCGGCATTTAGAACCTGCTGCACGTTGTTGTGGAGACTGCCACATCGTGATAGCACCCAATCCTGCGAAATCGGTGTTGTCCAATCCGAACTTACATCTTCATCGTCAAAGATCGCGACGAGGGCCACATCTCGACCTGCGCACACCGGGTAGTGGACAACATGCGCACCCGGTGCCAGCCATAAACCCACGTTGTCGACGTCAAGTCCGTTTGGCAGTGAAGTGGCGGGTACCACCGTGCGTGCTGCGCTCTTGCCAGCCGCTAGCACCGGCTGATCGGATATTTTTGCCTTTCTTAGGCGCGAATGGATGCCATCAGCGGCAACAAGCACTCGACCTGCATGTTTTTGCGTGTCAGACAGCGTTATCTCGATGCCATCGTCCGTGGTTTCTGCTCGCAACACCTCTTGCCCCATAGACAGGCGGATCAACGGTGAGTCGTGAACGGCGGCTAAAAGCGCACGGTGCAATTGTGCACGATGCATTGTCCAGTACGGTGCTGAATGATGTGGATTGTTGCCAATACCAACGGGCATGCGCACAATTTCGTCACCCAGCAGTCCGTCATGCGCCACGACGGCGCGGGGTTGCCCCGCAAACACACAAATTGCTGCTTCAAGTCCAAGGGCTATCAAAATGCGGCTGCCGTTGGGGCCAACCTGAATGCCGGCACCTTCAGGTTCAAAGGTTTCGCGGCGCTCGAAAACATGGCTTGGAATGTTGTGCCGGGCTAACGCCAGAGCCAAACAAAGTCCACCAATGCCACCACCTGCAATCAGGATCACACCAGGAAGATCTTCGTGGTCGGCGTCAGAGTCTTGGGCGAGTGCGGAGCGCGCAGACATATTAGAACTTCAATCCGAGCAGCAAGCATGCGTTCAGGCTTTTTGCGCATATGGCGTAGGAAGACGGGGCCGTCATCAGCTCGACTTGCTTGCGCCGTCAACGATGCAGTTTTTAGGATCACTGTCAGCAGCAGACAATGCGTCGTCGTGGACAAACAGTGTAGAGCAGTATGGGCACAGGATCTGGTTGTCTTCCCCCATATCAAGAAAGACGTGGGGGTGGTCAAAGGGAGGGCGAGCCCCCATGCATTGCAATTCTTTGACGCCGACAAAAATTTTCTCGACACCTTGATCGTTGGCGAGGTGAGGGGTGGGGTGTTCGGCCATTTACAGCGCCTATTCTACGATCTATTGCAATTCAGATGCACACAGACCTGCCAAATCGCATATGAACTGCGTCAGGGCAAGACCCATTCATTGTCAGTCAATAACGCAGGTGGGACGTCACTATGGAAATGCAGAGCTTTTCGTCAGAGGAAGTCCGCATCGCCTATCTTGACCAAGGAGACCCCGCTGCTCCGGTTGTGTTGCTCATCCATGGCTTTGCATCCAACACAGAAACAAATTGGGTTGCCACAAATTGGATCACGACACTTACCGATGCAGGTTTTCGTGCAGTTGCATTTGACAACCGCGGCCATGGCCAAAGTGAAAAACTTTATGATCTGGAGGCCTATGGGGCGCCCTTGATGGCGGATGACGCACGGCGATTGCTGGATCATCTCCGCGTCGCGCGGTGTCATGTCATGGGCTATTCTATGGGCGCGCGTATTGCAGCATTTCTCACGATTGTTGATCCCAATCGAATTGCGTCTGTCGTGTTCGGTGGGCTGGGTTTCAATATGGTGCGCGGAATGGCCGGCACAGGACCCATTGCAACAGCGCTTGAAGCACCCACTCTTAACGATGTGAACAATCCGACCGCGCGAACCTTTCGCGCCTTCGCGGAGCAAACAGGAAGCGATCTCAAAGCACTTGCTGCCTGTATCCGCTCGTCCCGGGCACCGATTACGCGAGACGCCCTAGCAGAGATCACCTGTCGTGTATTGGTTGCGGTAGGCGAGCGCGATGTCATTGGCGGGCCCGCGGCACCTTTGGCCGAACTGATGCCACATGCCGAGGCCTTCACTATCCCAAGTCGCGATCACATGAAGGCCGTTGGTGACCGGGCATTAAAACAGCGCGTGTTGGAATTCCTAGCGGAGACTTAGGGTCCAGGCCAATGGACCGGAATCTGTAGCGCCTGTTTTGTGCCCAGAACGCGCGCACGAAAAACCCCAGCAAGGCCAGTGCTCTGCTCTCCTAAGGACATTCCGCGGGGATTGTCGATCGAGCGGCAATTGGCAAACGACTGCCGGGGTCTCCGTTACTCGTACGCGGTACTACGCAACACTACACGTCCGGTTCAGATGTGAATGAGGTTCCCATTTTCACCAAGCACCAACATTGGCTTGGTGAAACGCAATACATTGGGCACCCGCCTGACACTGATACGCAACACACTCCAGACAACAGAAAGCCTAGCAAACAGCACACAGAGAGTCCGTGACAATTCTGTGTGTTGGGGTGGATTGTTGTGGATAAAACAAGTCTGTCTCTTGTCGGCACAACCATTTTTGATGGTGGGCGCGGCGAGAAAAATCGCGGTACCGCCACCTCCTCGGCCCAAAACCACCATTTTGCAGCCGCCCTATGCCTCCCGGATTAGTTGGGGCGGCAGTGGTTTTGCTTGCGAGGTTTGCACCCCGTGGGCGTCACCATGAAGGCGTTCACCCCATGGGTGTTCACCGACCGTTAGTCTTAGCGCGCGTATTGTACTGCCAATGTTCCAGCGTATCTGCCTCTCCCACGTTGTGCCGTTTGTGGCGCTCATTCTAACGAGCTGCTCGACGGGCCCCTCGTCGCTCAATTTCAAGGCGAAGAAGGAACCATGGCGCGCGGATGAAGAGAAGGCCTGCCTGGCAAGCCGCAGTGTTGCCCAATCCCCCCACATTCGATCGCGCTCGGCGCTCGGTGGACCGAGTGTCTGCGGCGCGGCACGACCATTCGAAATGCATGCAGCAGCAGATGGCAGGGTGGCGATGAAACCTGCTGCATTGCTACGCTGTCCGATGATCCCACAAGTCGAACGCTGGGTACGCAATACTGTTGAACCTGCCGCGCGCTACTACTTTGGTTCGCCGGTTGTTGAAATGCGGGTTGCGGCGTCTTATGCCTGTCGACCGATCAACCACCGCCGCGGTGCGAAACTTTCTGAGCATGGCTACGCAAACGCTCTGGATGTCTCTACGTTCACCCTTGCCAACGGTCGCAAAGTCACAGTCAAGGCCGGCTGGAATGGTGATCCTGCCGAGCAGCGCTTCCTGCGCGATCTGCATAAAGGGGCGTGTCGAGAATTCACAACCGTGTTGGGCCCGAGATTTGACCGCAACCACCACGATCACTTCCACATGGACTTAGCGCGCCGTGGCCGCAAAGGGCAGGGCCGCTTCTGCAAGTAGAGTTGGGCGCATATCGCGTTCGGCAGGTGCACCTACGAGCCCCCGCCGCTTTGATCATGGAAAAAGTCATGGATTTTGCGGGCCATGTCGACTGAAATTCCTGGAACTGTACTGAGGTCCCCTACCCCGGCGCGTGACACGGCTTTGGCGCTGCCGAAGTGCTTCATCAACGCGCGTTTACGGCTCGGTCCGATACCGTCAATATCATCGAGTGGATTGGCTGAGATGGATTTGGCGCGTTTGGCACGGTGCGTGCCAATGGCAAAGCGATGCGCTTCATCACGCAACCGTTGAATGAAGTACAGCACCGGGTCGCGCGCGGGCAGCATAAACGAGGCAGCCTGCTCGGGTCGGTGAAAATGTTCGCGGCCTGCGTCTCTGTCCGGTCCCTTTGCAACACCTACGATAGGAATATCCGATAGGCCAAGGCCGGCAAGCACCTCATGCGCGACGGAGATATGCCCCGCGCCGCCATCGATCAACACAAGATCAGGTCGATCCGGAAATTCTACGGTGTCCGACTCTGGTTGTGACTCGGGCTCGCGCGCGACCGCCGACGCGTCGACTGCGGTGTCAGGGACGAGTTCGGTCTCTGCTTCCGCCAAACGTTTAAAACGCCGGGTGAGCACTTCGCGCATCATGGCGTAGTCATCGCCCGGGGTGAGTGCGTCAGATTTGATATTGAACTTGCGGTAGGCGTTTTTCACCAACCCCTCTGGGCCGGACACGATCATACCGCCCACAGCATTGGTACCCGCGATGTGACTGTTGTCGTAGACTTCAATGCGTTTTGGGGGCTCGGCAAGCTCAAAACGATCCGCTAGGTCGGCAAGGAGACGGGTTTGTGAGGCTGTTTCCGCCATTTTGCGGCCCAGAGCTTCGCGCGCATTGGCTAATGCATGATCGACGAGTCCGAATTTTGTGCCACGCGCCGGCACATGAATTTTTACACGGCGATCGGCACGTGTTGACAGGGCTTCAGCAAGCACGGCCTGATTAGCAATGGTGTGCGACAGAAGAATGAGGTTCGGCACTGGTTTGTCATCATAGAATTGTGCCACAAAGCTATCCAACACATCTTCGACGGCGAGAGACTTGTCTGCGCGCGGGTAGTAGGCGCGGTTGCCCCAGTTTTGCCCGCTGCGGAAAAAGAACACTTGGATGCAGGTCTGGCCGCCGTCTTGGAAGGCTGCAAACACGTCGGCTTCTTCAACGCCATCAGGATTGATAGATTGGTCGGCGGTGACATGCGCCAACGCCCATAGTCGGTTGCGGTATTTGGCGGCCTGCTCGTATTCCTGCTCGTCCGACGCTTTTTCCATCAGCTGCTGGTACATGTTGCGCACGGTTTGGCTTTCGCCTTTGAGAAAGCGAACTGCCTCATCAATAAGGCCGCTGTAGTCCTCAAGTGGAATCTCACCGGTACAAGGGCCGGCGCAGCGCTTGATTTGATATAGGAGACAGGGGCGTGTGCGACTTTCATAGACGCTATCTGAACAGGACCGGAGCAAGAACGCGCGCTGCAGCATGTTTATAGTGCGGTTGACGGCACCAGCAGACGCGAAGGGTCCAAAATAGTGACCTTTACGATTGCGCGCACCGCGATGCTTCAAAATCTGCGGTGCTTTGTGATCTGTGGCGATGAGGATGTATGGGAACGACTTGTCATCGCGCATAAGAACGTTGAAGCGTGGCTTGAAGCGCTTGATGAGATTGGCTTCGAGCAACAAGGCTTCCGCTTTAGATCAACCTGACGACAAGTGGTTAAACTTCCATAAATTATCGCCAATAAACTTAAAGTTTGAATTAAAGGCGCAAAATATTCCGAAGCATACGGAAGAAGAGGCCAAGAAAATCTTATAAACCCATACCCC
>JAHZKN010000109.1 GCA_022600335.1 Alphaproteobacteria bacterium | reverse complement strand
GACAATTCAATTGATCAAGCGCAGCAATCAATGCTTGAGATGATTTGCAGGAAACTGCGTCTCAAAGAAGGAGATCGCTTTCTTGATATTGGTTGCGGTTGGGGTGCGCTTGTCTGTTATGCGGCAAAAAATTTTGGCGTCAAAGCGCACGGCATTACACTGTCCGATGAACAGCTCATGTTCGCACGCGGTAAAATCAAACGTCTCGGCCTTGAGGGACAAGTCACTGTTGAGCACCGCGATTATCAGGACCTGACCGGCACCTACGACAAAATTGCGTCGATTGGTATGTATGAGCATATCGGCCTGAAGAATATTCCGACGTACATGAAATCGGTGCGCCGCGTTCTAGCGGATGATGGATTGTTCCTAAACCACGCCATTACGCGCCGATTTAAAAAGAAGCAGCGTCGTTTCGCGCGCCGTGCAGAGAAAAAAGCGATCGCAAAGTATATCTTTCCTGGTGGTGAGCTTGATGATATCGGGCATACGCTCCAGGAAATGGAAAATATCGGCTTCGAAGTGCATGACGTCGAAGCATGGCGGTGGCACTACGCGGAGACAACGCGTCGTTGGTGCGAACAGCTGCTTGCGCGTCGCAGTGAGGCAGAGCGCCTCGTTGGCGCTCCAACGACTCGAATCTGGCTTGGATATCTGGCAGGCGTATCTTTGGCGTTTAGGCGCGGGTCGTTGCGTATTTTTCAGACAGTGGTGTCGAAAAGCGCCAAAGGTCAGCCTCCGCTGCCGCCGACGCGGCACGATCTTTATCGTTGAACTTGAAAAGACCCGATCGGGGCCGAGCCATAGAAGAGTGAAACGGTCCTCTAGGCAATCGATTGGCCGGTTTTCTTCCAATCGGCGAGGAACACTTCTAGTCCCTTTTCTGTCAGCGGGTGTTTGACCAGCGCTTTGAGTATCCCAGGTGGTACCGTTGCGACATCTGCACCGATGAGAGCTGCTTCTCTGACATGCCCGACAGTGCGAATGGAGGCTGCCAGAATATCAGTTTGCAGATCGTGATAGTTGTCGAAGATAGCACGGATCTCGCGGATCAAATCCATACCATTGAGCCCAATATCATCTAGACGACCAATAAACGGTGACACAAATGTTGCACCGGCTTTTGCTGCAAGCAGAGCTTGATTGGCTGAAAAGCACAGTGTCACGTTCACCATCGTGCCTTCAGTGGTCAGCACTTTGCAGGCTTTCAAGCCGTCCATGGTCAAGGGAACTTTGATAGTGACATTTTTTGCAATTTTGGCTAGTTCGCGGCCTTCCTTGAGCATGCCGTCTGAGTCCGTGGCTGCCACCTCGGCAGAAACGGGGCCCGGAACAATCTCGCAGATCTCAGCGATGGTCTCTTTGAAATCGCGACCGGTTTTGGCGACCAACGATGGGTTGGTGGTGACGCCATCGAGAAGCCCGGTGTCGGCAAGTTCTTTGATTTCATTCGTGTCTGCAGTGTCGACAAAAAACTTCATTTCAGGTTCCGTTCGTCAATTCGCCTGTGCTGGCCCACCGTAAACAGGGGAAAGAGTTTGGCGCAAGGGCTGGTTAGGTCTCGTCTGTCGCAATGGCCTGGGCTAAAGGGATGACCACCAACACTGATCCGATCTTTATCTGGTGATAAGCGCTTTTGAACAACCAGCTTGATAAGACCAAAGATCCGCAGCCTCAGGCCTTGACCGTGGTCCCCGTACTGCTGCCCGTCGCACTGGATCAGACGTATGACTATCACGTGCCGCGGGAAATAGAAGTCCATCCAGGCGCTTTTGTGAAAGTACCGTTTGGACCGCAAGTCCGCACCGGTGTCGTTTGGGATTGCTCTATCGGCGGTTCGGGCAAACCATTGGACGCTGCTAAGCTCAAGTCGATTGCCGATTGCCTCGATGTTCCCCCGTTGCCGCCGATTGCATTTCGCTTTGCTGAGTGGATTGCGCGTTACACGTTGAGCCCACTCGGCATGGTTTTGCGCATGATGATGAGCGCCCCTGCTGCGTTCGAAATCGCAAAGCCAAAGTTTGGCGTAAAAATTGTTTCAGACGCGACCCTGCCTGGGCGTATGACAGATGCGAGGCGGCGGGTTTTGGATGTGGCGCGTGACGGAGACGTACGCACCAAGGCGCGCCTGGCACAGGATGCAGCATGTTCAGCCGCGGTTATTAACGGGCTAGTTAAAGTTGGCGCGTTGATCGAATGCGCTTTGCCCACCCCGGTATTTACGCGACCGAGATTCGATCATGCGGATATTGATTTTGATGGCGATCAGTTGGCTGCCGTTGACGCCATGGTTGCGGCGGTTGATGGCGGTACTTTTTCAACCACACTAATCGATGGCGTCACGGGCTCTGGTAAAACAGAAGTCTATTTTGAAGCTGTGGCCCGTGCTCTCGAACGCGATGTGCAAGCGCTGATCTTGTTGCCCGAGATTGCACTGACAAGTCAATTTATAGCTCGCTTTGAAGCACGTTTTGGTATTGCCCCTGTTGAATGGCATTCGGCCGTGTCCGCGCAGGAACGTGGTCGTGTCTGGCGTGCAGTTGCTACTGGGGAAGCACGCGTCGTCGCTGGAGCGCGTTCTGCATTGTTCCTACCATTCTGTGATCTGGGCTTGATTGTTGTCGACGAAGAACATGATACCAGTTTCAAACAGGATGATCGTGTGCACTACCAGGCGCGGGATATGGCGGTTGTGCGCGCCAGTTTGGGAAAATTCCCTGTGATTTTGGCATCGGCGACGCCATCGATTGAAAGCCACGTCAATGCGCGGCATGGTCGCTATCGCCATGTCGTACTCAAGAGCCGCTATTCCGGCGCAACCTTGCCCGATGTGGCTGCGATTGATCTCAGAAAAGAAGGACCTGAAAGCGGGACCTGGTTGTCGCCACGACTGATTTCTGAAATTGAATCCACGCTTACTGATAAGCAGCAGGCCCTTTTGTTCCTCAATCGTCGGGGCTATGCACCACTGACGCTGTGTCGAAGTTGTGGCCACCGTGTGGAGTGCCCGCAATGTACAGCCTGGTTGGTCGAACATCGCTTTCGTCACCGCTTGAACTGTCACCACTGTGGGTTCTCCCTGCCAATTCCAAGCAAATGCCCAAAATGTGCTAGCGAGGACTCGTTGGTTGCCTGCGGGCCAGGTGTTGAGCGCGTTGCAGAAGAGGTTGCTGAACGGTTTCCTGAGGCGCGCACAGTGCTGTTGTCGTCAGATCTAGTGCCGGGCATAGCAGAGTTGCGCAGTCTCATCCAGCGGATTGAACAGGGTGAGGCAGATATCATTATTGGCACCCAGATTGTGGCCAAGGGACACCATTTTCCCAACCTTGCTCTTGTTGGTATTGTCGATGGTGATTTGGGTTTAGCGCTCGGTGCCGACCCACGCGCAGGCGAGCGCACGTTTCAATTGTTGCATCAGGTCACGGGGCGTGCTGGTCGTACGACAACAAAGGGGCGTGGCTTTGTGCAAACCTACATGCCCGAACACCCGGTTATGCAGGCCATCATGTCGGGCGATCGCGAAGCCTTTTTAGAACAAGAAATTGCACTGCGTCAGCGAGGTGCACTGCCACCCTTTGGTCGGCTTGT
>JAHZKN010000108.1 GCA_022600335.1 Alphaproteobacteria bacterium | reverse complement strand
CGCGTTCTTGTTCGCATTACGATTGGACGCAATGGCGAGCTGCTCAAATCAGAATTGGTAGAAAGTTCTGGTATGAAGAAGCTTGATCGGCTTGCGTTTGCAAACTTGAAGCGGGCAGAACCTTTGCCAAGCCTGCCAAGCGAACTTTCCAATGAGCCCCTGGTTCTGATTGTGCCGTTCAACTTTACCCTGCCGCGCTAGGTATGAGTGAGTAAGAAATGGCAGCGGGCCGCTGTTTGACGTTGGCGCTCTAAAACCCCATCAACGCCATAATTTCATCGACAGCAAGTGTCGGCAGTAGTGTGCCCGAGCGCACTTGGGCTTCGATATCTGGGAGCCTTTTGGCAATACGCGGATCACTTTTCAGACGCGCCATCAGTTGATCTGACAGCATATCCTGCATCCACGAAACCGCTTGGGCTTGGCGGCGCGCGTCAAATTCACCAGTCTTAGTTAGCTTGTCGCGATGCGCCATCACGTGACCCCAAAGCGTATCAAGGCCGGTATTCTCTTGACCAGAAATTGTGATCACAGGCGGGAACCAGGTCGCGTCCTTCGGTGTGAAGATCGACAACGCGCCCTGATATTCACTCGCGGCACGTTCGGCACGCGTGACGTTGTCGCCATCGGCTTTGTTGATGGCAATCATATCGGCAATTTCAATGATGCCTTTTTTGATGCCTTGCAGATCGTCGCCGCCGCCTGCGAGCAGCAGCACTAGAAAGAAGTCAACCATGTCCGATACTGCGACTTCGGATTGACCGACGCCGACCGTTTCCACAATCACTACGTCAAAACCAGCGGCCTCGCACAGCACCATGGTTTCGCGTGTTTTGCGTGTGACGCCACCAAGTGTACCAGCCGTTGGCGATGGGCGAATAAAGGCATCGCGTTCCTGAGCTAAGCCTGTCATGCGCGTCTTGTCGCCGAGGATCGAGCCTCCTGTGCGCTTTGATGTTGGATCCACGGCTAAGACTGCAACCTTGTGGCCGTCGGCAATCAAATTCATGCCGAGCTGGTCGATGGTCGTGGATTTGCCGACGCCGGGCACGCCGGTCATTCCGAGCCTGACCGCCTGGCCTGCGTCTGGCAGTACAAGCTGCAACAGGTGTTTCGCCAGGGCTTGATGCGACGCTTTTTGGCTTTCAACAAGCGTAATGGCGCGCGCAAGGACTGCGCGATCGCCAGATTTGATGCCGGCTGCAAAATCATCCGCAGTCAATCCGGCGTAAGAAAGATCTTGGGCGCTCAAAGGCTTGGCGTTAGTCAAGGACGTGAGTCCTCCTTATCGTGTTTAAGCTCAGGGTCTTATGCTCGCAAGGCATGAAAAGCAATGATTGGCATTATGTTTGGCCCTTAGGCTGGTGGATAGTGCCATGAATTGTGTAGCAGTTTGCCTGCTTGTAGCTGGCTTTTGCTCGTCCGCGGTTAGACGCGTTGCCTGACGGGTTCTGGATGCGTAAGGTCCGGGCGCTATCTGTGGCGGTCGCACCACTTCGAGAGGGTTGACTGGTTTATGTCAGAAACAGGATTTGCATTCGCAATTGGCATTGCATCGCTCTTGGCGGTCGCTATTTACGTGTTTGCGTGGCGGGCATCTAGTGGTGCAACAACGTTGATCAAGGCATTGGCGCGCGTTGGCCTTCCATTGTTGGTGTTGGTGCCTCTCGCAGCAGCGGTTCTGTTGCCTCAGTTTCAGCAGGCGAAGACAATGGCACAACCTGAACCGCCATCGCGCTTTGACTTTGGCATCGACAAGCAGAAGCCAAAGCCTAAGAAGACAACAAGTCGGAACCGTAAAACTGCCAAGGCTGTGGCCGAAAAGGTGCGCAAGGATGAGGAAGAGCGCAAACAGTCCGAGTCCGCTGAAGAAGATCGTGCGCGGGTCGGGGCGGAAGAAGAAGCAATGGCCAAGTTTGAGCGCGATGCGATGGGTGGCGCATCTGGAGAAACGGGAGGGGCAGCTGAAGACGTCGCCGCATCGGAGCCTGCTCCAGGGGCACCGGCTGTCGCCGCTGCAAAACCACAACCGACTGCACCGCCACAAGATCCTAGTGCCGCCCGCGGCTTAGCACCGCCAGCAGCCAGTTCACCGGATTGGGACATGGTGCCTGTTTTTTATGGAACCGATCGCAAGCGTGCCGACAATGCTAGCCGCCTAGACTATGAGGGTGATCGCGGACGCAGGCTGGAACTTGGCCATGCACTAGTCAGCGTTCCGAAGTCGCATCAGGTTCCTAACATCGAGCGGCCGTGGGCTCTTCGCATTCCCTATTTTGATGTCACAATTTATGAGGAAGCCGAGGACCCGAAGAAGCATTTTGTCATGCATAAGATCAAGGCGCTGGAGCGTGGTGACTTCCTTGACCTTGTGCGTCAGCGTCTTGCAACCTCGACGACCTTCAAAGACCAAGCCTTTGTGTTTGTGCATGGTTTTAACACGAGTTTTGCAAATGGCGTCTACCGCACAGCGCAAATTGCCTACGATCTCAAATTCGATGGCGCACCGTTTCTGTATAGTTGGCCGTCCGGAGGAGGCGTTGCCAGTTACACCTATGACCGGGAAAGCTCTGGCCAGTCGACGCCCTACATGCGCGACTTTATGAAGTTGGTTATCAACGAAACCGGCGCTAAGGCGGTCAGCGTCATCGCGCACTCCATGGGCAATCAACCGGTGCTCCAGGTGCTCAAAGATCTGAAAAATTCAGCGCCGGACGATGTTGTTATTTCGCAAGTGATATTGGCCGCACCGGATGTTGATCGGGATAACTTTGAAAACATCGCCAAAGAAATCCTTGGCCTTGCCAAGGGCATTACGCTCTATGTCGCTGCCAACGATCAAGCGCTTCAGGTGTCACGCCGCTTCCATGGCGGTGTGCCGCGTGCTGGTGATGTGCCATCGACAGGCCCGCTGATCATCAATGGCATCGATACGATTGATGTGACTGCCGCGAGCACAGATAGCCTTGGCATCAACCATTCTGGCTATGCTGAAAACAATGCGCTGTTGAAGGATATCGAGCGTCTTATTGCAACCGGTGCACCACCAGCTGACCGCCAACCGCCAAAATTTCTGCGCGTAGAGCACGGCACGGGTGCGTACTGGCGTTATCCTGGCGCTGAGTGACCCCACGCCGGCGACAGGCATGGGCGGGTAAACACTTCTTCAACGGTTGTCCCATTATGATCCATCGAGTTGAGGCTTTCGATGGATGATGACTCATGGCTTGGACCCTTCGCATGACATTGCTGACCTTGATCCTTGTGGGGAGCATCGGTTGCGGTATTGCAACTGCTGGCGAGGTGTATATTTGCGATCGCAATAAAGTTGTCACAGTGGCTCCCGGCCAATTGGAGCACATGAAGCGGACAAACGCCTGCATTGCGGCCCATTATGGTCTGCGGTTGCCAGAGAACACAGCCGTCAAGGTGGCAGCATCAACTGAGAGCCAATTGGTGTCAGGCCCGGTGCGTGTGCAGCGTCCAGAAAAGAAAATTGGCGTTGCAGCAACAAAATCAAGCGCTAAGGCAGCCGCAGCCGCGGTGCCAAAAGTGACCCAAAAGGTTGCAAAGCCCCAAGTTCCAGTGCCTCACGACACAGCATTGCCCGTTGAAGAGGTGGCTGCGGATCCATCAGATTACCGCAACATTCGCGTTCTCAATGCGAAAACCAAACCAGCCCAATGGTATCGCCACGTTTACTAGTGGTGGTTAGAAAACTGGATAAAGCCGCGCTTTGCTGACCGATGGGGGGCAAAGCGCAAGGTTTCGTTTACCTGCGTCTGAGACAGTAACGCTCCTGAGTGCCTGATTTTTGGGCTCCTTTGTCAAAGCGTTGGTGAGTTGGTGATGCGTATGTCTGCCCTGAAAGATTTCTTTGCAACTTTTATTTCTGTTCTCCTGTTGGCGATGGTGACGGCAGCCAGTGCCCACGCTGAGAACAAAACGGCGGTTCGAAAAGCGCCGCAGCCCCAATCGCAATCGGCCAAAGCTGAAAAAGCAGACGATGACACGGGTGTGGATGAGCGCGACTATTACACGCGCCGTGCTAAAGAGCTGCTCGACAAAGACAAATCAGCTGCAAACTCAAAGCCGCATCCACTAGCAATCAATTATCCCGAGCATTTTGTTGTGGTGTGCACGGGTGGCTGCCGCAATCGTCAGGCCCATATTGTAGATTTTGAACCGCGACAGAGCAAAGACGCGGTTGAGATCGGTGAGATGATTCCAACGGCGGCAGGCGGTATGGGTGCCGCATCAGACGCGAACGTTGTTCGTTGTATTGCTGGCTGCGGCGATGGCCGGGCAATTTATTCCGCCAATTTAGATTTTGATGGCACGGAAAGCGGGGCTTGGGAAAGCAACACACCAGCCCAGTCAACAGCAGGTGAATCTGGCCGCTGGCTCGCGACCGAATAAGATTGCGAACAGACTACGGTTGGTCTGAGGATTGCTGCTGTGACGTGCTGAACGCTTCACGGCCTATCCGGCGGGATTGCCGGCATTCTTAGGCTGTGTTGTTGCTGCCTCTTCGCTGCCATCAATCAGCGCCATCACGTCTTTAAGTGATGACACTTTGTGCACCTTGCCGTTGTGGATCAAGTACAACCAATCCAGCTTGTCACTGGTCGCAAGATCGTGGGGGGTGACGGCTTCAAGGGCTGCAGCATTTTGCGAGCGGAATAATTTTGCAGATTGCACTGCGAATTTGCCAAGCCTGCGCCAGCCACGTTTCGGTGGCAGCCACTTCTCAGAGCCGGGTTGAAATACCACTTCGTTTAAGGTTT
>JAHZKN010000107.1 GCA_022600335.1 Alphaproteobacteria bacterium | reverse complement strand
TCTCATCAAGAAAGGCTTGGGCTGCTTTCGTGCCTTTACGATCAAGCGCAAGTGCCACAACTTGGAATGTGTCTGATCCGAGCTCACCCTGCAATCTGTCCAGAGACGGCATCTCGGCTTTGCATGGCGCACACCACGTTGCCCACAGATTTAACAACACCGTCTTGCCGCGAAAATCTGCAAGGCTCTTAGGCTTCCCTTCGCCATCCTCAAAGGTGACATTGGCAAGCGGTGCCGCCGGCGTCTTGGAAACAAATGCTGCAAGATCGCCACCCTTATCTTTCGCTTTTGCGGTCTGTGGTAACGATTTCTCTTGTTTGGCTGTAGGGGTGGCGTTGTCAGACCCACCCACTGTGACGTATACCGCCGCAAACCCGATCAGCGCCGACACGCCCACCGCTGCCAGCGCCATACCAATTGAAGGCAACGCCGAAGTCTTTTGATCTGTCATGCTTGCGACCTTGTTCTCAACACCTGACGTTCACCGGAGCATCATCTTGTGACCAGCAAATCCGCCAATAAAATGTGGGGCGGGCGGTTTTCCGCTTCACCCGCCGACGTCATGGAGGAGATAAACGCCTCGATCGACTTCGACAAGGTCTTGAGCCCACAGGATATCGAGGGCTCAAAAGCGCACGCGAAAATGCTGGCTGAGCAGGGCATTATCACCAAGACCGATGCGCGTGAGATTGTCAGAGGGCTGGACAAAATTGGAGATGAAATCGCGGCTGGCAAGTTCAAGTTCTCCGCGGCCCTTGAAGACGTGCACATGAATATCGAAAATCGACTGCGCGAGCTGATTGGCCCGGCAGCCGGGCGTCTTCATACAGCCAGGTCGCGCAACGACCAAGTGGCAACAGATTTCCGGCTTTATGTCCGCGACAAAATCGATGGATTTGAGGCTGCCCTAACCAGCTTGCAGCACGCACTGGCCAGCAAAGCCGAGGCACATGCCGATACGGTGATGCCGGGCTTCACGCATTTGCAACCCGCGCAACCTGTCACGTTTGGTCATCATCTGTTGGCGTACGTTGAAATGTTTGCCCGTGACAGAGGTCGGTTTGACGATGCCAGGACACGGCTCAATGAATGCCCATTGGGATCTGCAGCACTTGCTGGCACATCGTTTCCCATTGACCGCGCGCAAACAGCAGACGCACTCGACTTCGACCGGCCGATGGCCAATTCTCTCGACGGAGTTTCTGATCGCGACTTTATATTGGAAACGTTGGCAGCAGCTTCAATTTGCGCCATACACGTCTCCCGCTTGGCAGAAGAGTTGGTGATTTGGTCAACGCCTCAGTTTGGCTTCATCGTCTTGTCGGATCAGTTTTCGACCGGTTCATCAATTATGCCGCAAAAGCGCAACCCGGATGCCGCTGAGCTGACCCGGGCCAAGATCGGCCGCATCTCTGGTGCATTCCAAGGCTTGTTGATGGTCATGAAGGGACTACCGCTGGCCTATTCCAAGGACATGCAGGAAGACAAAGAAGTTGCCTTTGATGCGTTAGCCCACCTGCACACGGCACTGCTTGCCATGACTGGCATGGTCGGCGACCTGAAACCGGTGCCTGAAGCGATGAAGGCGGCAGCTGGATCCGGCTATTCGACGGCGACGGATCTGGCCGATTGGCTGGTGAGAGAGCTCAAATTGCCATTTCGGGACGCGCATTACATCACCGGCCAGATTGTGAAAATGGCCGAGGATCAGGCGATTGCGCTTGAAGACCTTGCCCTTTCCGACATGCAAAAAGCCGAAGCTGGCATCACAAAGGCCGTATATTCAGTGCTCAGCGTCGAGAATTCGGTCAAAAGCCGCAAAAGTTTTGGTGGAACAGCGCCACAGAACGTACGGAAAATGGCAAAGCGCTGGTTGAAGCGGTTGGAAAAAGACCTTGAGAAGGTCTAAAACCCCTGTCATGGGACATCCTCGCTCCCGAGATGCTCATTGGGGACCGGGCACGCATGCTCAAACGACTGCAAATTCTGGCACTCACCGGCCTGCTGTCACTGGCATTTGCCGCCTGTGGTGTACGCGGGTCGCTGGACGCTCCCCCAGAAGGGGCCATTGACAATATCGACCCACCTGTCGCGCGCGATGCCGACGGCAACCCTAGCGCTGGAAAACACCACGACTCCTTTGTTCTTGATGGCCTGATACGCTAAAGCTTGCGGCCATTACCGCCGCAACCCGCCACAAGACATCTGATGCATCACTTCACCTACAAGAACGGCACCCTCCATGCTGAGGACGTGAACCTCGTTGCACTAGCAGACGATGTTGGCACACCGTTCTATTGCTATTCCACGGCCACGCTCGAGCGACACTATCGCGTGCTCTCCGAAGCATTCGAAGACCTCGATACATTGATCTGCTTTGCGATGAAGGCCAACTCCAATCAAGCCGTGTTGGCCACCATGGCCCAACTTGGATCCGGCATGGATGTTGTGTCGGAAGGTGAATTGCGTCGGGCCCTCGCAGCAGGCGTGCCAGCCAATAAAATTATTTTCGCAGGCGTCGGCAAGACCCGCGAAGAAATGGCCTTTGCGCTCAACAAAAACATTCTCGGCTTTAATGTTGAAAGCGAGCCTGAGCTGCATGCGCTGAGCGAGGTTGCGTCAGGGCTTGGCGTCACCGCCAACATCGCGCTGCGCATCAATCCGGATGTGGATGCGAAGACACACGAAAAAATCTCAACCGGAAAGGCTGAAAATAAGTTTGGCATTCCGTTTGCGCGCGCCCAGACACTTTATGCGACAGCCCGTGATCTGCCAGGCATTGATGCAACCGGTATCCACATGCACATCGGCAGCCAGATCACAGATCTCGAACCGTTCCAAAACGCATTTAAATTGATGCGTGAGTTGGTGCTGTCCCTGCGCCTGGATGGTCATCAGCTGCATCATCTTGATATCG
>JAHZKN010000106.1 GCA_022600335.1 Alphaproteobacteria bacterium | reverse complement strand
TGATGGTGGCTTTAAAACCATTCGGCGTCGGCCAGAAATACAGGTCAATTTCAGGGTCGGCCATAACAATTCCCTTGGTTTAAGACTCTCTTGTGCCCCTAAACGGTGAGCACAGTTGACCCCGTGGTTGCGCGCGCTTCAAGGGCGCGATGGGCGTCGGCCGCATCACGCAGCGGATATCTCTGATTGATGGCGATGTTGATTTTCCCAGATACCAACATGGCGAAAACATCCTCAGCGTTGGCAACCAAGTCCTCTCGCTTGGCGGTATAAGCCATCAGCGACGGTCGGCTGGCAAATAAAGATCCCTTTAGCAGCGATAAATCAAACGCAGGAACAGGCCCCGATGCATTGCCAAACGAGACCCACACCCCCTTAGGTTTCAGACAATCGAGAGACAGCGGGAAGGTATCCTTGCCAATAGAATCGTAAACGACATCACAACCCTGTCCATCGGTCAGCTCTCGAACGCGATCAACAAACGACTCCGTCTTAGTGTTGATCACATCTGCGCAACCATTGGCCCTAGCCAGTTTAGCTTTGTCCTCAGACCCAACCGTACCGATCATGCGCGCCCCGAGCGCCCGCGCCCATTGGCAAGCGATGAGACCAACACCGCCAGCCGCCGCATGAAACAGCATCGTTGTATCGGCGGTCACAACGTAGGTTTCTCGAAACAGATAGCGCACGGTCATCGCCTGCAGCATGCAGGCGGCCGCCACCTCGTAGCTGACGGCATCTGGAAGTTTGATGATGTTTGCCGCGGGAATCAGTCGCTCTTCGGCATAAGCACCGAGGCTTCCTGCATATCCAACACGATCGCCAACCTTGACGTCTGTAACATCAGAACCGACAGCGATCACGTCACCCGCCCCCTCCATGCCAATTATGGCTGGCAAGTCTGTCAAGGGGTAAAGCCCCGAGCGGTGGTAGACATCTATGTAATTGAGCCCGATGGCAGCGTGGCGCAGCCGGACTTCGCCGGGCCCGGGATCTGCAATCGTAACCGACTGCCATTGCAAGGCGTCCGGGCCACCTGTCTGATCAAGTACGATTGCCTGCACCATAATTGCCTCTTCCCACACAAAAATTGCAATGCACCTGCGCGCCGTTTTTCGTACTGCTTGCAAGTCAGATGTGCGACTATCGGCGCGCACCCACGTGGCAAAGCCATAGTCTTGCCTTGCCAAGGCCATCTCAAACTTCTATTGCCGCAACGCATCAGCGACAAGCCCTAGCATCAAACCCGGGCAGCGCCCTCACCTGCACGGATGACATGACACAACTCCACCATCAGACATACAAGCATTTGAGAAGCAAGATTGCGCTGCGCCGACCAACCTTATTTGGCGTAAGTGTGATTTTGATTTCTGGCTTCGTTGCAGGCTGTGCCAACCAACCCCCTGCCAGTGGACTCACAGCAGCAGGTCTAAATTGCATCGACGACTCGCCAACGTGCATCGATCGTCGCCAAACAGCATTGCGCACGATGATGGCCGACCGCCGGCGCACTTGGGTGCAACGGCCCCCATCTGCAGAAGCCTATGCTTCAGGTGTCCGCTTGTTTGCCTTTAAGAAATCAAAAAAGTCGCTGACCTGCGATGAGCTTGGCCTCGGCATTCGCGAAGCCTCAGGTGCGCGCGCGAGCCTGCGCCGTGCTGCAGATCGCCTCAGTCCAGCGCAGATTGCCCGCAGCGCCATGCTCGGCGATGAAGTATCGCGTGAATTGTCCCGTGAAAAGAAACGTCGTTGCAAAAAGGGTTGAAGTTCTAGCCCCGACACCTCATCTTATGCGCTGATTTGAGGCTCAGCCCCCGTTCGCGCATGTTAAGGCCCGCGCATTCAGGCGCCGGGCTTGCTGTTGCCGCTTCATCGCCCTCGCCTCGGCTTTGGGCCATCGGGTCTCTCGGCAACCGCAACAACAAGGGCTGAAACTTCGTGCAGGCACTCGTCGATACCATCATTGCGTTTGTTCAAGAGAACGAGCGCTTGGCAATTCCAGTGGCATTTCTTGTCGCGTTTGGGGAATCGTTTTGCTTCTTTTCCGTCGTCTGGCCAGGTACTGCCATCTTAGTCGGTATAGCAGCACTGCTCGCGGCCAGCGGCATTAGCTCTTCAATTGTAGTGCCTGCAATCCTTGCAGCGTCATTAGGCGGCGCACTTGGCTACGCGTTTTCCTATTGGATTGGCTATTACTTCAAAGACAGCATTGAAAACGTTTGGCCGTTTCGAAAAAATCCTGAACTGATCAACAAGGGCGAACTCTTTTTTCAAAAGTACGGGGCGCTCAGCGTTTTCTTTGGTCACTTTTTTGGTCCTATCCGCGCAGTCATACCAGTTGTGGCGGGCATGTTCGCAATGCGCCAAATTCCATTTCAAATCGCCAACATCATCAGTGCTTTGATTTGGGCCGCCGGCGTCATTGCTCCTGCATTTTTCTTGGTGACCTTTAAAGACGATGTCTTCGCCTTCTTGCTCAATAACGAAGTGCTGGTCGCAGCCGCGTTATTCCTCCTGGCCGTTGCTCTGGCAATCCCGCATTCGATGGTCTTTTGGCCAACGCTGGCTCTGTTTGTCGGGCTGGGATTCTTGCACCTGCATGTTGGTGGTGGGTTTTGGCCATTGTGGCTCGCAGCCACAGGCGGCGCAATTGTGGGGGATATTGCCGCCTATTCCATTGGCGAAACCCGCCGCGACGACCTCTTAAGCCTGCGCTTTTTAAACGGTGGCGCTGAGGCTGTTGGCAATGCGCGTGACAAAATAAAAGAGCAAGGCGCACTGGCCATCCTCGGCTCCAAGCTCGGCAGCATATCGCGATCGCTTGTGCCGATGATGGCAGGAGCCGTTTCTCTTAATCGCGCCACGTTTTCCCTTGCCAGCATTTTTTCAAGTATGCTGTGGGCCGCAGTCCTGCTGGCTCCGCACGGCATTATGGAAATCCTCGGGTTGTGAATACCAGAGCAGCGCGTTTAACCTGGCAGAACGCTTGATCTACACGCCAAGTTTCTTCCTCACAATGTCATTGACGACTTGTGGATTGGCTTTGCCGCCTGAGGCCTTCATCACCTGACCAACAAACCATCCCGCAAGATTGGGTTTGGCTTTGGCTTGCTCGGCCTTTTCTGGATTAGCGGCTAGCACCTCTTCAACGGTTTTTTCAATGGCACCGGTATCGGTCACCTGTTTCATGCCACGCGCTTCGACAATGGCTGCGGGATCGCCACCTTCAGACCAGACGATTTCAAACAGATCCTTGGCGATCTTTCCTGAAATCGTTCCTTCCGAGATGAGATCAATGATGTTGCCGAGCTGTTTGGCACTGACGGGCGAGTCTGAAATCTGCAGGCCTTCCTTGTTGAGGCGCCCAAACAGCTCGTTGATCACCCAATTGGCAGCTAGCTTTCCATCTCGACCCTTTGCGACGGCTTCAAAATAATCAGCATTTTCCCGTTCCGCGATGAGCACACTTGCGTCATAGGAACTAAGGCCCAGCTTGCTGACAAAGCGGGCTTGTTTTTCATCCGGAAGTTCCGGCAGAGCGGCCTTCAAGCGCGCGATGTAGTCTTCAGAAATTTCAAGCGGCAACAGATCAGGATCGGGAAAATAGCGATAGTCGTGCGCCTCTTCCTTTGAGCGCATCGAACGGGTCTCGCATTTTGCGGGATCGAACAGGCGGGTTTCCTGTGTGATTCTCCCACCATCTTCAATGATTGCAATTTGGCGGCGGGCTTCGGTGTCGATAGCCTGGCCAATAAATCGAATGGAATTGACGTTTTTGATTTCACAACGCGTGCCAAGGTCGCCGCCTGGTTTACGCACCGAAACGTTCACATCAGCACGCAGATTGCCCTTATCCATATCGCCGTCGGATGTACCGAGATAGCGCAAAATCGTCCTGACTTTTGTCACATAGGCTTGGGCTTCTTTAGAGGATCTCAGGTCAGGTTTGGAGACAATCTCCATCAACGCCACACCAGAACGATTGAGATCCACATAAGAATAATCAGGATGTTGATCATGGATCGACTTGCCCGCATCTTGTTCGAGATGCAGCCACTCAATTCCAATCACACGTGTCTCACCATCAACATCAATCGTCACTTCCCCTTCGCCAACGATGGGTTGCTTGTACTGTGAGATCTGATAGCCCTGTGGCAAGTCCGGATAGAAATAGTTTTTGCGATCAAAAACACTATAGGGATGGATTTCCGCGTTGAGGCCGTGGCCGGTGCGCACGGCCTGCGCCACACACTCTTCATTGATCACCGGAAGCATGCCTGGCATCGCCGCATCCACCAACGAGACATGGCTGTTCGGTTCTGCGCCAAATCCAGTTGAACTTGCAGAAAAGAGCTTTGATTTCGAGGCCACCTGAGCGTGCACCTCAAGGCCAACAATGATTTCCCAATCTCCGTCAGCGCCTCGGATCAGATTTTTATTTTTTTTTGACTTCGCAGCCGCTGCCATCGTGAACTCCTCGTTTCGCGCTTCGTTATCGCAGGTGGCAACCCGCTGCAACCATTTCAATCATTGATCGTGTGCGGTGTG
>JAHZKN010000105.1 GCA_022600335.1 Alphaproteobacteria bacterium | reverse complement strand
ACCACGATCTGTAAGATCAAAGCGGCCGCCCAATAAACTGGCAATGATCCACCAATGGGCAACGTTTGGCGAACTGGCGAACACCTTAGCGCCCGGTTTCAGAACCCGTGAAAGTTTGCCGAGCGCGGCCCACGGATCGATCAGGTGTTCCAGAACCTCCGATAAGATCAGCGCATCAAACGGCGCGTCGGGAAAATCGGCATCCAAATGCTCGATGTTGCCGACAACCACCTGGCTCAAATCGCGCCGTGCAACAGCTGCGGCATCGGCCATGAGTTCAACACCAACATAACGCTGACATTTTCCGGAACTCAATGCCACGCGCCCGGTTGCACCGGTTCCGCAACCAATCTCGAGGATATGCGCATCCAAATTTTGTGGCATGCGATCGAGAAAGTCATGCCGCAACCCGTCAAAATACGTGGCATCTTTTTTGGAATACCAACCATCAAGCGATGGTGCTGTTAGGGCAACTGTCGTCATCGGGTAGGCTCTTTCAGATGAGGCATCACAGAAAGCATGCTGTCGATTGCGCCCCTCTCCGGTGGC
The DNA here is from genome assembly GCA_022600335.1 of Alphaproteobacteria bacterium. Classification (GTDB taxonomy): domain Bacteria; phylum Pseudomonadota; class Alphaproteobacteria; order Rhizobiales; family Hyphomicrobiaceae; genus JAHZKN01. The sequence continues at coordinate 7,222 of JAHZKN010000105.1, read as the reverse complement.
GCGAGCACCGTGCTTGGCCAGTCTGACAGCATCTCATTGAGCTTCAGTAAACACCTGCGCCAGAGCCCATTACATCGGGTAGTCGGGCCGGCAGGATGGGGCCCTCATTGAATTTGATCAGAGTTCAGACACGGTGCAGGCCTTGGCTGCAACACAGCGCATTGGTGTTGGCGCACCAACGCTCTCTAGAAAGTTTAATGTGTCCAGGCACCCTTGCGGCCATAGCGGAAATTATCCGCATACGACTTAGGGACCGGGCGACGCACCTTGGGCTCACGAACCGTATAGGCCCAGCCCTGCTTGACCGCGAAGGCAACCGCCGCGTCCTTGCTGTCGAATGTCAGGCGCACTTGCTGGTTGGTATCTGCCGAACTGGTCCAGCCCATGAGCGGATCGTTTGCACGCGCCGCTTGTGGCTCGATCTCCAGCACCCAGTCCTTTGTGCGCGCCATGCCGGACTGCATGGCTGTCTTAGCGGGCTTGTAAATGCGTGCGGCCATATTGGGGCTCTCTTAGACCTGTCTCAACGGGCTGATCTCAAACACAGCGTCTCCAACACACGCGCCGATCTGGCTGAAGTAGGAAAATGGTCGGGGCATGGGGATTCGAACTCCAGACCCCCTGCTCCCAAAGCAGGTGCTCTACCAGGCTGAGCTATGCCCCGACGCGACGCCTCTCATGCCGTGTTGCGCGGCCTCGGTCAAGGGGCGAATGCTACTGTGATTGAAAGGCGGCGTGGTGCACTTTGTCACCGGGCTTAAGGCGCATGCGTTCGGCTGCGCCGCCAGCAAGTTCCAGCACGGCGCTGACCGGGCCGTTTGAAGAAATCAGAGCCTCCGAGTGTGGCTCCGTATTGGCCTCAATATGATGCACGCGACCATCAGCTTTGATAAACACCATATCGAGTGGAATGTAGGTATTCTTCATCCACATTGCGGCCTCGCGTGGGCGATCATGCACAAATAGCATGCCTGTGTTTGGCGCCAATTCAGTGCGGTACATAAGGCCCAGCGCCTGCTGACCTGGGGTCCGCGCCACCTCGACAGCCAGCTTGTGCGTTCCTGATGCCGTGATGAGTTGCAGGTCTTCCGTCTGTCCCATCACCATTGGACCTTCGGCATCGTTTTTCGCAGACCCAGGCGGGCTGGACGTGCCCGATGCGCCCGTAGCGGTGGATGATCCAGTCCCTGTCTCGATGCCTGTGCTGCTTTTGGTCATCAATTGCCAACCTACAAAACCAACGCTCACGAGCACAGCAATAAGGGCCGCAGCACGTGCAGCCCTTGAAGGAGAGTGTTGTTCGCTGTTCATGGCGTGATTTTGCCCGAGCCGTGCTAGCCACTCAAGGGACAAAATAGGGTCCAAAACCAAACGTGGGCGCACGAAGCACCCACGATAGGTAAGATTGCACAAGCCCTAACAAGGCGAGCCTTAGTGAGGCGAGGGTATGCCACCACCGGTCGCAGAGGCTGGCCCATCGGGGCGCAACTCGGCTGCCATGCAGCCTTTCGAGCCATTGCCCCAACGCACTTGAACAGCTTGTCCCGGGCGCAGTTCTGTAAAGCCAAAACGGCGCAAGGTTTCCATATGGACAAAAATGTCCGGCGTGCCTTCTCCGCGCGTCAAGAAACCGAAACCGCGCACACGGTTAAACCATTTAACGACAGCCCGCTCCCAATCACTTTCCGGCTGCACATGCACATGCGTGCGCTGTGGAAGTAGAGACGGATGAATAGCCGTGCTTTCGTCCATCGAAATGATGCGAAAGGCTTGCATGCCCTTGGGGCGATTGAGCGCTTGGCAATGCACGCGGGCACCTTCATAGGCGGTTTGGTAACCACCAGCTCTCAGGCACGTCACATGCAAAAGAACGTCCGGGAGGCCATTGTCCGGAATGATGAACCCATATCCCTTGGAGACATCAAACCACTTGATGGCGCCTGCGACTTCGACAACCTCGAGACCCGCCTCTTCAAGCCGCTCCTTATCAAGCTCTCCGGAGACATCGAGAAACGATCCCTCAGGAGGCAACTTGGAATCCCCCATATCAACCCCGCTACTGTTCTAACCACATACTTATCTGGACCCACGCGCCGCCGCAAATTTCCCTCTTCGCGCTGCGGTGCGTCACGCCCTTGAGAGCAACATAACAAATGCGATCATCCCGGCTACAGTTCTTTTTTTTCGAAGCACCGAAACCGCAAGTTAGCCGCGCGTATTCCACAACACGTCACACCAACTTACACGTCATAAAAATCTGATTCGCCTCTACAATTCGAGGTTCATCGCTCGTCCCCAATTAGTTTTAAACAAGCAACCTACGCGCCATATTGTCCAAGCTGGTTCGGGTCAAACGCAGACAATAATCCTGCCTTTTTGCAACGCTATGATTCGCTCGGTTCTACACGTATTTCGCAGCACTTTTTGCTTTGATTTGGCGCGCCCAGGCGGACAGAAAACAGGCAAGTTTCCCCGCCCTATCCACTGCGATAGAAGGCATTTGCATTGATGCGTGGCGCTATTTGCACTTGACACGCCCGTCTGGTGGATCGTTGCGCCCCTGTTTTGCTGTCCTCGCCCGTTCAACCGACAACTCATTTTGTCCAGCGATCAATCGAACGCCCGCGCAAAACAGCCGGCGCTGGTGCTTGAACGCAACACGCCTCCGAGAGTGCACGAATCTCACACAACTGTTGGGTTTCCTCGACCAGAGATGGCGTGGGTGCTCCGAGTACCAGTACAGCGATCGTGGCTCCGGGGGCAGTTCACCGGAGCGTTTGGAGCCGGAGCAAGCAGCCAAAATTGGGCTTGGATACCCCAACACGGCGAAGGCGAACGTCCACCACCAAATGCAAACCACAACAATTCATTCCTCTCTGGCTACTCTGAGTATAATTTTTCTCTCAATCCAGTATTTGGAAACGATATTCTATACTTATTTGCTGCATCCCCTTTTAAGAGGAACACAATTTCACTAAATAGAGGTCCGGAGAGATCTCATGAGCACACCAACATTAGCCTCTGGTGCCGGCCCGCAGCAGGCGCAAAGCCTGGCGGCAATCCTCACCACAACCGAGGCACTAACGGACCGCATCCAGGCGATCAGAAACGCCGTCGACGGACGAATTGTCTTTTCAACGTCGCTTGGCATTGAGGACCAGGTGATCCTACACGCCATCGCTGATACTGGTGTCGACGTTGAGGTTTTAACACTCGACACGGGCCGGCATTTTCCTGAAACACTGGAAACCATCCGCGATAGCGAACTGAGGTACGGCCTCAAAATTCACGTCGTTGCTCCAGAAAAAGACTCGGTCGACACCCTTGTCGCGCGCGATGGCGTATTCGGCTTTCGTAATGCCGTTGAGAACCGCATCGCGTGTTGCGATGTACGCAAAGTGCGCCCACTCAACCGTGCACTTCATGGGGCCAGCGGTTGGATCACCGGAATGCGCCGCGAGCAATCGCAAGGCCGTGGTGCAACGGAATTTGCATCCTTTGATGACACGCGCCAGTTGATCAAAGCCAATCCACTAGCCGATTGGTCGCTCGATCGAGTTGAAGCGTTTGTCAAAGATAACAATGTACCCATCAATGCCCTACACGCACGTGGTTACCCTTCGATTGGGTGCCAACCGTGCACGCGTGCCATTGAGCCGGGAGAAGACATTCGCGCCGGACGCTGGTGGTGGGAAAACGACGACGGCAAAGAATGTGGGCTGCACAACAGGCCAGCCACGGTCACAACAAAGGAAGGTGCAGCATCATGAGCGCTGGCATCTCGCATCTCGATCTATTGGAAGCGGAAAGCATTCACATTTTCCGCGAAGCGGCCGCACAGTTTCGCAAACCTGTGCTGCTTTATTCGATTGGAAAAGATTCCACGGTTCTGCTGCATCTTGCACGCAAAGCCTTCTGGCCAACCAAACTGCCCTTCCCTGTTTTGCACATTGATACCAAGTGGAAGTTTCGCGACATGATCGCGTTCCGTGATAAGACGGCGCGCGATTTTGATCTCGATCTCATTGTCCACACGAACTACAACGGCATCGAAAAAGGCATCAACCCAATCGACTACGCCCCTAGCGTGTACACAGACGTAATGAAAACGACGGCCCTTAAAGCAGCGCTTGATGAAGGCCAATATGATGCAGCCTTTGGCGGCGCACGCCGCGACGAAGAAGCAAGTCGTGCCAAAGAACGGGTATTTTCATTTCGTGCTGAGGGGCATCGGTGGGACCCGCGCCGACAACGTCCCGAGATGTGGCGCTTGCTCAATGGCCGTTTGGGTCATGGCGAAACCGTGCGCGTCTTTCCGCTATCAAATTGGACCGAACGCGATATCTGGCGCTACATCCTGCGCGAAAAATTAGATGTGGTGCCACTTTACTTAGCTGCAGAACGACCAACCATTGAGCGCGGGGGGCAGCTGCTTGTTCTCGACGACGATCGCATGCCGTTAAAGGACGGCGAGACACCGGTCATGCGCTCGGTGCGCTTCCGCACCCTGGGATGCTGGCCGTTGACAGCCGCCGTGGAATCCACAGCAACAGATCTGGAAACCGTCGTCGCTGAAACATTGGGCGCGACAACATCGGAACGCCAAGGCCGACTGATCGATCATGATCAAGAGGGTGCGATGGAAAAGAAAAAGCAAGAGGGTTATTTCTAATGACCGCACTCTCAGCCATAGACGGTACAAATGAGGACAAGGCAGCGGCCGACGACGTTACGGCCGTTTTGGGTCAAGACCTCAACGGTATGCTGAGGATTCTCACATGCGGCTCCGTCGATGATGGCAAATCCACCTTGATCGGACGCTTGTTGTGGGACGCGACGGATCTCTATGATGATCAGCGTGCCACCATCGAACGCTCAGGGCGCACGGCCGGCGGCACAGACAACCCAGATTTTTCGTTACTCGTAGATGGGCTGGTTGCTGAGCGCGAACAAGGCATCACAATCGACATTGCTTGGCGCTACGTCGACACCAAGACCCGGCGCTTTGTCATTATCGACAGCCCAGGCCATGAACAATACACGCGCAATATGGCGTCAGGCGCAAGCCACGCAGACCTCGCCATCATGCTGATTGACGCGCGTCATGGTGTGAAAACCCAGACCCGCCGTCACGCCGCGATCCTCGACATGATCGGCGTCAAACGCGTCATTCTTGCTGTCAACAAAATGGATCTTGTTGATTGGTCGGAAGACCTCTTCCGCGCCATCGAGACCGACTTTAAAGCACTGTGTAAGAATTTTGGCTTCTGGGAAGCGCTAGCTATTCCCGCATCGGCTGCCGGCGGCGATAATGTTGCGCGTCGCTCAGAAAACATGCCGTGGTACACCGGCCCAGTCTTACTTGAACACCTTGAAGAATTGCCAAGTCGTGGTACTGCACCGACTGGTCCGTTTCGCATGCCTGTGCAAACTGTCCTGCGCGATGGGCGAGACTTTCGCGGGCTTGCAGGAACCGTCAGCAACGGCACAATTCGCGTTGGTGAAACGGTTGTCGATCCCATTAGTCGCAAGAGTGCCAGAGTGCAACGCATAGCAACCATGGATGGGGACTTGGAAAGCGCCCATCAAGGTCACGCTGTTGCGATTCAACTCGATACTGATATCGATGTCGCGCGCGGATCTGTTTTGGCGCACAACGACACATTGCCGACAGTTACACGCACGCTCAAGGCCAAGATTGTCTGGTTAAGCGACGTCGCATTTGATCCTAGAGGCAGTTATCTGCTGCGCTCTGCAACGGATCTAGTACCAATTTCAATGCTTGAAATCACCGCCTTGTTGGATCTGGACTCTTTAGATCAAAAACCCGCCAACGTCTGTGGCGTCAATGACATTGCACTGTGCTCCATCGCGCTTGGCCGCCCGACGGCACTGGACACGTTCTCTGGTGCACAAGAGACCGGCAGCTTCATGCTGGTTGATGCTATCACCGGGGCCTCGATTGCTGCCGGCGTTGTATCGGAGGCAAGCAACCAAGCAACAGATCAGGCTGGAGATGTGTTCTTGCTGACACGCGCCATGCTCGACCGAGGCTTGTGCGCTGATCTCGTAACTTCCGGCGGCAGCGAGGCGGAATTCAGCCGTCGCGCCAACGAAGTAGCCCTCATCTTGCGCGCCGCCGGCATTAAAGTTGAAGTTGAAAGCCCACCTGATTACCAGATTTGAGCCCCCGTCAAGGCTAGCGTCACGGCTAAACCCTCGCTAGGCTTGCCGTTCGTTGATGTTCGAACTGCCTCAAAGCAACCCTAGGCAGGCTGGAACGAAGCCCGTAAAGTGGCACGTTGGCGAGTGGCGGTTAAGAAGCTGAGAGAAGAGACGCGACGAACATGGACCTTTTGTTGAATAATCCATGGGTGATATTGATCGGCGGTGGTTTTGTTATCGGCTTTCTTATCGGTGTCACAGGCGTGGGCGCTGGTTCACTGACAACCCCGTTGTTGATCTCAGGCGTTGGAATTCCGCCGACAGTTGCAGTTGGCACGGACCTTCTGTTTGCTGCAATTACCAAGGCCAGTGCAGCATGGCGCCACCATCGACTTGGCAATGTTGAGTGGGGAATTTTGCGCTGGCTTGCAGCGGGCAGCCTGCCTGGCGCCGCAGTTGTTTTAGGCTGGCTCTATTGGGCAGAACCAGACACAGCGGTTCTATCCGGATACATCCGGCAGGTCCTCGCAATTGCATTGGTCATATCGGCAATCGCCATTATATTGCACGTCCTTTTTAAGGACCGCACGCCGCACACGGCTGATCCCGTTGATGTCCGACGCCTGCCAACGTTGGGCTACGGCTTCATTCTTGGGGCGCTTGTTGCACTCACGTCGGTTGGCGCAGGAGCCATCGGCGTTGCAGTTCTGGCAGGCCTTTATCCGTTGCTGCTCGCCCGCCGCGTTGTCGGCACCGACATCGTACATGCCGTTCCGCTCACACTTTTGGCAGGCGTCGGCCATGCTGGGCTTGGCAATATTGATCTTTATGTTTTGATTGGGCTTCTGGTCGGCTCAGTGCCAGGCATTGCACTCGGCTCACGCATCACCGGGCATATTCCGGATTGGATTTTGCGTGTGCTCCTTGCGTTCGTCCTGAGTTACGCCGCGTACCTGCTCTACCAGCACGGATTTGTGCACTAGCTTAGCGTCATAACGGCCTATCGCACCGCGTCAAAATTAAAAGCCGCTGCCGGGTTCGGCCAAGTATGCCAATT
>JAHZKN010000104.1 GCA_022600335.1 Alphaproteobacteria bacterium | reverse complement strand
GATCAGGTTGTGCGCGGGGTTTGTGATTTGCCCAATGGTTCCGGCCGCCAATCGCGTGTGGCTGTATTTGCGCGCGGCCCCAAGGCAGAAGAAGCCAAGGCAGCTGGTGCAGATATCATTGGTGCGGAAGAGCTTGTTCAGGAAGTTCAGAAGGGCAAGATCAATTTTGATCGCTGTATTGCCACACCGGACATGATGGCGCTTGTTGGACGCTTGGGTAAAGTTTTGGGGCCACGCGGCCTGATGCCTAATCCACGTGTTGGTACGGTGACGATGGACGTCGCCAACGCCATCCGGGGAGCCAAGGGTGGCTCCGTTGAGTTTCGCGTTGAAAAGGCGGGCATCGTTCACGTCGGCATTGGCAAGGCAAGCTTCACAGAGAAGGCGCTAGTCGAAAACATCAAGGCGGTCGTCGACTCGGTCATGAAGGCCAAGCCAACCGGTGCGAAGGGAACCTATTTGAAACGGATGTCGATCAGCTCGACCATGGGGCCGGGCGTGAAGATCGATACTGCCAATTTGTCGTCGGTCTCGTAAGGAACCGACAAAACTGTTTTCAGCCTCTCGGGGCTGAAAATCCAGATTACGGTTTTGTTTGGTCGTGGTTTGGAGACCTGTCCGAGATTGTTGGTGTGAGGGGTGCGTGTTTGGGAACAAACAGAAGCCTCTCGCTTAAGCCTCACGTTTTAGGGGGCCAGCATGAGATGGGAGATCGACCGGTTAAAACGTTCGTCCTTTGAGCGTCTTTCCGGTTTGAGCCTTCTGGGTCAGCACCGTGCCGGTCTTTGGTTGCGGTAAGGACAGGACAAGTGCCGTAGGTCTGCGGGTGTCAAAGGCGACATCCAAACTCTGCGGTAGGTGCAACCCGCAGCAAGTCTCATCAGAGACGGGCTGCAAATTAAGGAGCGAGCCTAAGTGGAAAGAGCCGCGAAACGTGAGCTCGTGGCATCACTGCACGATGTGTTTAAGGACACAGGTGTTGTGGTTGTCGCCCACTATGCTGGTTTGACCGTCGCTCAAATGACTGAGTACCGCCGCCAAATAAAAGCGGCGGGTGGTTCAGTCAAAGTGGCGAAGAACCGGCTGGCGAAGCTTGCGCTCAAGGATACGGATTCTGCTGGAATTGCTGATCTCTTCAAAGGGCCAACGTGTATTGCCTATTCTGAAGACCCAATTGCTGCAGCCAAGGTTGCCGTCAAGTTTGCGAAGGAGAACGATAATCTCGTGATCCTCGGCGGCACAATGGGAACCAATGTCCTTGATGTTCCAAGCGTGGAAGCGCTTGCAGCGTTGCCATCACTGGATGAGCTGCGTGCCAAACTGATCAGTCTGTTGAATGCGCCGGCGACAAAAATCGCCCGCACGATCAAGGAACCAGGCGGACAATTGGCCCGAGTCATTCATGCGAAGGCAAGTGCCGGCTAGGCCAAAGGTGGAAAAAATTCATGCGCGTTTGCTGACTGGCACACGCGCATTTGGAAAAGGTTCAAACTTGGAAGGATGAGTATCATGACCGATCTGGCAAAGATCGTTGACGATTTGTCAAAGTTGACAGTGATGGAAGCTGCAGAGCTTGCAAAGAAGCTTGAAGAAGAGTGGGGCGTTTCAGCCGCTGCTGCTGTTGCAGTTGCTGCCGCTCCTGGCGCTGGTGGTGCCGCTGCCGAAGAGCAGACGGAGTTCAATGTCATTCTGAAAGCCGCTGGCGACAAGAAGATCAACGTTATTAAGGAAGTCCGCGCCATCACAGGCCTTGGTTTGAAAGAGGCCAAGGAGCTTGTTGAAGCGGGTGGCAAGGCCGTCAAAGAAGGTGTCGATAAAGAAGAAGCTGAAAAGCTCAAAAAGCAGCTTGAAGATCAAGGTGCGAGCGTAGAGCTGACGTAGCATGATGTGTCTCGGCGGTGAGCCTGGCAACTCTGGTTGCTCGGTCGCCGCCGGCAGTCATGCCCAAAGAACAAGAACGGTTTTCCGGAGCATCTTGAAGCAGCTACACGCTGTTTGAGGTGTTCCGGTAAGCCGTTTGAAAGACAACTCCCGACAGGCGCCGCCACGCGCCGAAATTCGGGAAAATGTGGAGCGCGGACCGGCAGCCGTGCGAACAGATGAAGGAGCGGACATGGGCGAGGTCGTGACAGGTCGCAGGCGCATCCGGAAAAAATTCGGTACCATTCGCGAAGTGGCAGAGATGCCGAACCTCATTGAGGTTCAAAAAAGTTCTTATGATGACTTCCTGATGGTCAAGGAACCTCCAGGCGGCCGTCAGGCTGATCATGGCCTTGAGGCGGTGTTTAAATCTGTCTATCCGATTTCTGATTTTTCCGGTCGCTCAACACTGGAATTCGTGCGCTACGACTTTGAGCCGCCAAAGTACGACGTCGATGAGTGCATGCAGCGCGATATGACCTATTCCGCGCCGCTTAAGGTCAAGCTGCGACTGATTGTTTTTGATATCAACGAAGAAACTGGCGCCAAGTCGATTAAGGACGTCAAGGAGCAGGACGTCTTTATGGGCGAAATCCCACTGATGACGTCGAATGGTACGTTTGTGATCAATGGCACAGAACGTGTCATTGTTTCGCAGATGCATCGCTCCCCCGGCGTGTTTTTCGACCATGACCGTGGTCGCACCCACGCCAGCGGTAAATTGTTGTTCGCCGCCCGCATCATTCCATATCGCGGTTCGTGGCTCGATTTTGAGTTCGACGCTAAGGATATCGTCCATGTGCGCATCGACCGCCGGCGCAAGTTGCCGGTGACAACGCTGCTTTATGCGCTGGGCCTTGATGACGAAGAAATTCTGTCGACGTTTTACAATCACATTCCGGTGAAGGACAGCCGTCGTGGCTGGAAGATTCCGTTTGTGCCGGAACGCATGCGCGGCGCGACACTGTTCGGTGATCTTCTCAACGCCAAAAACGGCGACATGCTTGTTGAAGCAGGTGAGAAGATCACAGCCCGCAAGGCGCGAGAGATTTCCAAGAATGGCGTCAAGGAAGTAGTGATTTCCGCTGATGACTTAGCGGGTCGTTACCTGGCGGAGGATATTGTCGATCTTGAAACCGGTCAGATTCATGCTGAAG
>JAHZKN010000009.1 GCA_022600335.1 Alphaproteobacteria bacterium | reverse complement strand
GCTATGGTTTCAACCCTGACAGTTCCAGACGCCGTCCCCGTCGCAGAGACTGGTGACTGTTGCACCACTGACGAGACTCTTGAGGCAGCGCCAAGCCCTGCACACGACAAGGCCTCACAACAAATACTCACCTTGGCCGTTGACAATATGCATTGCGGCGGCTGCATGCGCAGCGTTGAGCGCGCTTTGCAAGATTTACCTGAGGTCGTCTCTGCACGTGCCAATCTATCTCAGCGTCGCGTTGTCATCAGCACGTCAAAATCGATCGAGCCAGATCTCATTGTTGCGACCTTGAACAAGGCGGGATTTTCTGCCTCTCCCCTTTCCAGCATAGCAAAAACCACGGACACAGACAGAACAGCGGATCTTTCGCGGCGCCTTGGTGTTGCAGCCTTTGCAACCATGAACATCATGCTGCTCTCAATTTCGGTGTGGTCGGGCGCGGACGGAGATATGGGAGCCCCCGTTCAATCGCTTTTTCATTGGCTTTCAGCCCTCATCGCACTGCCTGCCATTGTTTACGTAGGGCAACCCTTTTTTTCCTCTGCCCTGACAGCGCTGTCTTATGGGCGCGTCAACATGGATGTCCCTATTTCAATTGGCGTCATCTTGGCCGCAGGGCATAGTTTCTATCAAACTTATGTTGGTAGCGAACAAGTTTACTACGACGCAGCGATCATGTTGCTAACCTTCCTTCTGCTTGGCCGGCTCCTTGATCAATTCATGCGCCAACGCACGGCAACAGCAGCCGACAACCTGCTAAAATTAAAGCAGCACACAGTCACGGTGGTGAATTCAAATGGCCAAACCAGCCGAGAAGCACTGAACACAATTCGCCCTGGCATGCAGGTTCTTGCCGCTGCCGGTGAGCGACTTGGCGTTGATGGCCGCGTTGTGAGCGGCCGAAGCAGCATTGATCAGTCTATCATAACCGGTGAATCGCTACCGCAGGCCGTCAAGCCGGGGGACTGCGTGTTTTCCGGCACGCTAAATCTGTTGCAGCCCTTAACAATCGAGGTCACCGCAAAGGAAGACCAATCGCTATTGTCTGAGATCGCATCACTGTTGGCAAACGCCGAGCAACAGCGTGGTCGATATGTAAAAATTGCAGATCGCGCAGCCCGCCTTTATGCACCACTCGTGCATAGCCTTGCGGCCCTAACGTTTATCGGCTGGTTGATCGCAGGATTGGATTGGCACGCCGCACTGCCAATAGCGGTGGCCGTTTTGATCATTACATGCCCTTGTGCAGTCGCGCTCGCGGTTCCTGCCGTGCAAGTTGCTGCAGCGGGTCGATTGCTAAAGTCTGGGGTTATCTTAAAAAGCCCAGATGCGCTCGAGCGTTTGGCGGAGTGCGACGCCATCGTATTTGACAAGACCGGGACGCTCACACACGGCGCGCCTGTTTTAAAAAATGGAGCCTCCATTTCAGACCATCACCTTGCAGAAGCTGCGTCCCTTGCGCGTGCCAGCAGTCATCCGTACTCCACCGCCGTTTTGTCTGAGGCAAGAAAACGCAACCTCAAAATTGAGAGCAGCGTAAATGTCTCCGAAACACCGGGTTTTGGTCTCAAGGCTACGAGCGAGGAAGGTGAACGACGCTTTGGTTCGGCACAATGGTGTGGAATTCCTGAAACCGACGCCGCTGGGATCGTCTATTACAAGTCCGATGATGGAACGTCTGTTCCATTTCAATTCCAGGATCACTTAAAGGATGATGTGCCGCGTGTCCTTCAGTCCCTGCACGCGGATGGTTATGCGCTTGAGATCATGTCCGGCGATGCGACGGCCACGGTCGCATCAATGAGCAAAGATCTCCAAGTCGACGTCTGGTCCGGTGACAACACACCAGCAGACAAAGTCTCCCACCTACAAAAGCTCGCCGATGAAGGGCAAAGAGTGGCAATGGTTGGTGATGGATTGAACGATGCGCCATCACTCGCCACCGCGCACGCATCGTTGTCGCCTGGCTCCGCGACGCACATCAGTCAAACAGCTGCTGATTTGGTATTCCAAGGAGACGGAATTGCACCTGTCGCTTTCGCGTTGGCTATTGCCCGCAATGCACACACATTGGTGAAGCAGAATTTTGCCATTGCGATTGGCTACAACGTCATCTTTGTGCCGTTGGCCATTGCAGGTCTGGTGACGCCTTTGATTGCCGCGATTGCAATGTCTCTTTCTTCAGTGTCAGTCACCGCGAATGCGCTACGCATCTCGTTGCACCAGGCGGAGACAAAATAATGATCGCACTTGCCTGGCTCATTCCATGTGCGCTGTTCCTCGGAGGACTTGGGCTTGCTGCATTCCTATGGTCTCTGAAATCCAAGCAATATGAAGACCTTGAGGGTGCTGCGTGGCGGGCCCTTGATGACGAACCTGAGCCACCCAAGCAACACGAAAAACAAGGAGCCGACACCAAATCGTGACAACGTCCATGTCCATACTTTTGGGTGGTTGCTTGCTCGGGTTAGCAGGCGCGCTTCATTGCGCCTGCATGTGCGGCGGGCTCGCATCGGCAACGTTTTCACTATTCGCCGTACGCTCGCGTTGGCACGGCATTGCCACCTTTGGGGGACTTCTCGTAGGACGCATCGCAGCCTATGCGACACTCGGCGCGCTTGTTGCTGCATTTGCCAGCCTTGCAGCGCAGATACTTCCACTCGCACCGTCACCCGGGTTGATCCCGTGGATTGGAGCTTCGGTGCTGGTTTGGATTGGCTTATCGACAGCTGGCTTGTTTCCAGCCCTGTCGTTTTCTGGACTGGGCCGCGTTACAGCACCAGCCCCCCTGGATCGGGCACTGTCTTCAATACGCCGCGTACCTATCCTTGCGCCGTTTGCAACTGGCGTTGTGTGGGGGCTGACTCCGTGTCCGTTGATATACGCAGCCCTGTTCACAGCAGCCCTCACTGGTTCCGCGGCCGGTGGTTTCTTATGGATGCTTGGCTTTGGCCTGGGCACAGTGCCAGCAGTGCTCTTTTCTGCAGCAGGAATTGGTTTTCTGACTACGGCTAGCTATGGCCCGATCACAAAGATCATCGTTGGTTTGGCAATTGTGGCATTCGGCCTTGCAACCTTCACCCTCGACCATGGCATTTTTTCAGTGCTCTGTACCTGACGCGTTCCGGGAGGCAAATTGAGCGCGAGCACACGCCCGCACAGCCAACTGCGCATGACATCTCCAACGGATTATCTCCTTTTTTTGCAAACCCCATGCGTCCAATGTTCAATTGGGAATTGATGCTTCGTTAATCAGTGGACATGCATGGCATATCAGGGCTTGCCTTAGCCATATTGTCTTTTAATATGTCGCAATGCTGGCTCAAATTCCGGCGCTCAGACAAGGCCGATAATGTCGCTTTATCACTTTCGATCTCACTTGGTAAAAACCCTACAGCGCGTGGTTACCGCATTCGCTGTTATGGGCATAATGTCGGCGACTATCTGTGATGGCATCCATCATGGCGCACATGCGGATCATCGAAGCACCGTGCCTACGCTCAGCTCCACCGCATCTGGAAATTTAAATTTTGAGGGCGATGCCCACCACGTTGATCCTCAGACAATATTCGGCACGCTTGCTCATCTTCATCATGCTGACCATGATGGAGCGACAAACCCTTCAAACCCAACGCCTCCATCAGATGGTGGGTCAGCAGACCTTGATTGTGTCAGTTGCTGTGCGGCACACTGCTTTGCGGGCCTGATGCCTGCCGTCGCGTTGATTCCGGCACCATGGCCGTTGTCCAAGAAAATCACAGCGGCTGGTCTGTTTGCAGCAGCGCCACCGACATGGCGCCTCGAACGACCTCCGAAGATTGCCCTATAGAACGAATGTGAAGGACGGCCCGGCACTTCGGGCATCCTACGTATTTTAGAGTTCTTCTGGAGATCATCATGCTCGCCTTGACTATGCGTATCTGCGCACGCGCACTTCTGCTCATAATCATCGTTGCTTCACCAGGCGCCAGCGTGCAGGCCGGCCCAGGTCATGATCACGATCATGGACACAGCTCAGCTGCATCGCCAAAGAAGCCAATAAATCCACGCGTCACCATGACATCGGACGCTTATGAGTTCGTCGGCATCCTCAAGGACCACAACTTGGTCATCTACCTCGATAGACGCGCCGACACCTCACCTGTGACAGGTGCACATATAGAGCTGACTGTGAACGACAACTCTGCTGCAGCAGAGTTGCAACCCGACGGAAGCTATTTGTTTCAAAACCCCGTACTTCACGCCCATGAAAAGTTTGAGATCGTTGCATCGGTTACGGAAGAAGGCGGCAATGACCTTCTGGTCGGAACACTAGATGCAACCGAGACACACAAAGATCACAGTGAAACCAATCCGTTTGGTCATGACCATGCGATCCATCACACGAATGAATCACAGCAATCTGACACTCAAAATGCACTACATACCATTCGTAGTCAGCTGACCTCTCGACCACTGTTCGTATTTATTGTTGGCACCTTAGTTGGTGTGTTGTTTTCTCTCTTACTGCGCGCAAAACATGCGGTAACCATCGTTCTCATCTGCGTTGGAATTGTAACCACAAATTTGCGACCTGCCGAGGCTGGACCTGGTCACGATCATGAACACGGGAACGCCCATCAGCAGAACCACAACGCAACCCAGGATGCACCTGGGCGCACGGCCGATGGCTTTATTTTTATACCGAAGCCAACACAACGGCTTCTTGAGATTCGCACCCAAATACTGAAACCAGAAACGGTCAAAGGAACACAGCGTCTGATTGGTCGTGTGATTGCAGATCCAAACCGCAATGGTTTAGTGCAGTCCACAATTCGTGGGCGTATCAAGCCGCCTGATAGCGGGCTGCCTGTGCTCGGCCAAAAAGTTACAACTGGACAAACACTGGCCCTTGTTGAGCCCGCATTCGAGCCCATTGATGCCTCCGATGTGCGTCAGACAGCGGGCGATCTCGAACAACGCATGGCGGTACTGACGGCACGTCTTGCCCGCCGCCGCCAGCTTGTCGACAAGAAGGTGGCGAGCCGGGCTTCGCTCCAAGACCTGGAAATTGAGCTTGCGGGGCTCAAAATACGGCGGCAGCAACTTGATGAGAGCCGCAGCAAACCTGAAGCCCTACGCGCACCGGTCAGCGGCGTCGTAGCAGACGTGCGCGTGGTCGCTGGACAAGTTGTAGCCAGTGCTGACACGCTCTATCAAATCGTAGATCCGGATAGCTTTTGGGTGGAAGCGATCACGTTTGACCCGAAACTCAGCATCGCGGCGTCTGCCACGGCTTTGACGTCAGACAATTTGCCATTGCAATTATCGTTTGTTGGCCGCAGCCGCACGCTGCAACAGCAAGCGACGGTCTTACAATACAAAATTCAAACCTCATCAAAGTCTCTCAGCATCGGCGCACCGTTAACAGTTAGCGTTGAAACCGGCGAACCCGTAACCGGCATCATTGTGTCGAAGGATGCTGTCGCCGAGGCTCCCAATGGGCAACGCGTTGTTTATGTGCGCCACGCGCCTGAAAAATATCGAGCCGTACCAGTTCGCGCAGAAAATTTGGATCGGACAAGATTGCACATCCTTGCCGGATTGAAAGCTGGCGATCAAATCATTGTGCACGGCGCATCACTTGTCAGCCAGATTCGGTGAGGGAACATATGTTTCAGAAACTCCTGGCATTTAGCCTCAACCA
Source organism: Alphaproteobacteria bacterium (assembly GCA_022600335.1). Lineage (GTDB taxonomy): Bacteria > Pseudomonadota > Alphaproteobacteria > Rhizobiales > Hyphomicrobiaceae > JAHZKN01. The sequence goes on along the minus strand of JAHZKN010000009.1, from coordinate 601 downwards.
TCGTCTGTTCGTTATTGCCGCAGCACTCCTGTTGGCTGGCTATGGTGCTTTGACGCTACCAAAGCTTCCCGTCGATGTTTTTCCCGACCTCAATCGCCCAACTGTCACGTTGTTGACGGAGGCAGAAGGGCTTGCACCGCAAGAGGTTGAACAGTTGGTCACGTATCCAATTGAAACCACACTCAATGGCATGCCCGGGGTCAAACGACTACGTTCTGTCTCCAGCGTTGGCTTGTCCATCGTCTACGTTGAATTTGATTGGCAGACGGATATCTACAAGAACCGCCAATTGGTCGGCGAACGCTTGGCAACCCTGCGCGAACAGCTTCCAGCAGGGGTCCAGCCACAAATGGGTCCCATCACGTCGATCATGGGCGAGATCATGTTAATCGCCATTTCCGGCGACACCATTTCTGCAATGGATCTGCGCGAAATTGCAGACTGGGTTGTGCGACCGCATCTGCTCACTATCCCGGGCGTGGCACAAGTCATTCCGATTGGTGGGGAAGTCCGCCAATATCGCGTGAGCCCAAACTTAATTGCTATGCAACGGCTCAAAGTCACTGAGAAAATGATTGAAGAGGTGATCAAGGATTTTGGT
>JAHZKN010000103.1 GCA_022600335.1 Alphaproteobacteria bacterium | reverse complement strand
GGCAAGTTTTTCCTTGTAGGCCGACAACGGGGCAAGCAGGTCATATTTCGCAATCCCCTCGCGGGCACATTCTAATACTTGCGCTTCTAACTGAGCCAAACCGGGGCTGGTCGCCTCAAATTCGATGTCAAAAGCCCCAACGTGGGCATGATGGCGTTCCTTGTAGACAAGGCCCAGCTCGACAGCGACCGGTCGGCCATCGAGTTCAAGCACGCCTGCTCGAAGCCCAACCGGACGGTCGGTGCCAAGTGCAACGCGTTTCCAGAACGCGCCAAACCTTGGATCGCTATAGGCTCGCGAGATGATTCCATGTTTCCTGAACCAGTCTTCTTTAAAGCGCAGTGCGAGGTCGACCACCTCAAGAGCCTTCTCGCCCTCGCTGTAGACAACATAGGATTGCGCACCTGCTTCAAGTAGCTGCTTGCGGCGCCGCCGTCGCGATTTGGCCGTCGTGCGTCCCAGCCGGCTATCGAGATCCTTCAACGTTTGAATTGTTTCAAGATACATCGTTGCTGATTTTTCCGTCTCCAGCACCCGCCCGCCGGCCTCACAAAGAATACCTGCAACATTAGAATCTTCGCGCACCTTACTTGCTAAGAGGAAATCAGCTCCAAGCGAGCGCCTTATGAATTGAATGGACTGCTGGAGATATTCGCGTGAGCGCGGACCGCCCTCGACCACCACATCAGAATATTGACTGACCGGGTCCCCCATCCATTCCAGCATACTCGCGCCAAATTTCCGTGCCCAAACCAGCGGCCAGATCACGACAACCTGCCCATTGTGTCTGCCGACAACGACACAAAGGCGTTTACCTTTGGTGTTCAGGAAGGTCTGGGCCCAATGAGAGAGCCAAGAATGCTGTTGGAAGACATGTCGACCAGAGCCGCACTTGGCCAGAAGGCTGTCCCACTCAGCCCCCAAAGCCTCAAAATCCGAAACTGTAGACACAACTTCAAAGCGCAACCCAGAGTCTGTCGTCCCACTCGCGTCGCTGAGCGAGGCGGTGCTGGTTCGAAATGGTAGGGGCACCTGTTTCAATACGGGAGCTAATGTTTCAACGGTGACGGGCAAAGGTAAAACTCGATCATCTTTCGCATGGTAACGCGGTCTTGGGCAATCATTGAGCAAACAACATGCCGCTATGAGTAAGTTTTCGGCAGTTCTCATTGAGCGATCAGACCGAACGATGATCGCCAAAAAACCTGTCGCGGCGTTACGCATCATCGTTAACCACGTCCAGCCCAACCTCAGCCTGGATGAGCCCTGCGGGCGACGCGTAATGACAAAATTCTAGTCCAGCCGATACTGCGAAAATCGGTTCAGGTATTCGCACAATCCATGTACTGGCCTCCTGGCTGCGGCGAAGTTGCGCAAATCTCGCCCCTGACATCACAATAGTCTGAGCAAAAACGACTAAATTGTTGTTTTAAAGCCTTTCTTAGACAGCTGGCATCGGTCTAAACTGCGGCGGCTCAAACAAACGGCCAGCAATATTGTCACAGCTCAATGCGATAGGGCTGTCAGGTCAGTAAACTGCTGAGCGAGCTAACAACGAAAGCTGGTCGATCTCAATCAACTGACGCTTTTTGTGTTTTCGCATGACGGCCCCGCTTGGCGCCAAGACAATAGGGTTCAGACAATGTTGCAGAAGGTGGGGGGCGGCTACGACAGCCAAGCATTGTCTCCGCCCGCCCCCCTCATAGGGAAAGCGGGCTTTGCCGCGCTGGTCGCAGCCCTTGAAACAGCCCTCATAGTATCTGCTTCAATCCTCTGCGGCATAGCCTACCACCTGTTGGCCTACCAAGAGACCGGCCCGGTCGGCGAGTTTGCGCTTGCGGGCCTGCTGGTTGCGGTACTGTTTGTCAGCTCGTTCGCATTTCGCGGCGACTATCGCGTGGACCGGTTTCTCGATGGCCGCCGAGACCCTGCCAGGTTGCTCAAGGTCTGGGTCTACGCCATCGTGGCTGTTACCGTTGTTGGCTTCCTTGCCAAAGCCAGTGGGACCCTATCGCGTGGCTGGTTCCTTCTCTTCTTTGCTGCCGGTCTTGCCGCTGTAATAGGCCTCGACAGCGCACTCCAACATTACGCAGCCAAGGCCGTCCAGGCTGGATGGATTGAACCACGCCGCCTGTTGATCATTGGCGACACCGATCACTTGGACCGGCTGGTAGACCTCGAAAAGAGTGACCACGGCGCGATTGCGGTGATGTCAACGATCAACCTGCCAGCCTTGCAAATAATTTTGTGTCTGCTGATAGAGATGCAGAAAATCCTTCTGCTGTTGTACATCTAATTCTGGCACTACAAAAGCACGCGCCAGTGCCGTTTCACGCGCCTGCACCCAATGATGAATCAATACGGGGTGATTGACCATAAACGGTGCCATGCCTAAACCAGTGGCATTACCGATGCCCAAATATTGAGCGTAATCAGGATGCAATTCAACCGATTCGCGGTTATTTTTCTCTGCCAGTTTGCGCGCAATATGATTAACCCAATCAATTACAAACCAGCGAAATAAATAAACCGACAGCATCTCAACCTGAAATGGTGAGTTTAATTCAGGGCGTTGATAGAAT
>JAHZKN010000102.1 GCA_022600335.1 Alphaproteobacteria bacterium | reverse complement strand
TTGGCGGAAGCGAGCGACAGCACGGGCCTAGCGCGCGGGAAGCGAGGTGTTTGACATCGGATAACGATTGAACACAATCGAGGGGTCCTCGATATAGCCAAAGAGTTTGGCACGCATCATATCGTGGCGATGGCTGAGTTGGGGCGGGTCTTTCTTGCCGGCATAGGGGCTTGACTGAACCAACTGGCGTAAGCGCGATAACCGGGTTCTGGCGACCGGGTGCGTACGTGCGAACACATCTTTATGGGTGTCAGAGATATATTCTTGCTGTGCAAAGCGCTCAAAAGTTTCCAACATGCCGCGACCAGACTGACCGGTGGCGGTCAAATAGGAGAGCCCGGCCTGGTCGGCGGCCGACTCCTGCGAGCGCCGCTCAGCTGTCAGCCCGCGCATAATTAATTCCGTGCCGCCCAAGGCGATGCCTTGCCCAGCCGCGCCAATATCGCTGCCACCATCACTTCCAGACGCAGCCCCACCGATCATTGCACCGATGCCAAGGATTTGAGCCAGCAGAGCGCGCGTCTGATCTTTCTTGATGCGCGCTCTGAGCGCTGCCATGTGGCCGCCTGCGATGTGGCCGGCTTCATGGGCGAGTACGCCTATCACCTCGTTCGGAGATCCAGCTTGCATCAACGTGCCGGTATGCATGAACACGTTGCGCCCGTCGACAACAAACGCGTTGAACACACGATTGTTGACAATGCGTACGCGCACGCGCCCAGTGCCCAACCCCGCCGTTTGAAAAATGGGACGCGAGTAGTCGTTGAGTAGATTTTCAATTTCGGTATCACGGATGAGTGGCAGGCTTTGTGCAGCAGCATTTTGACTGAACCCGCTAACGCCAATCACGGCCGCAAACAGCAGGCACAGGCGTTGCACGTGATACGAGACGGGGATGCTAGAAGAAGTCATGATGTTTGATGGCGCTCTATGATTTGATCTTGCAACGCATCACTTGGTTAGGGTTTCGTGATAGCTGAGAATTCGAACGGGTTATGTACCAGATGCGTACACAAACTATTCGTTACTCCAAGCCTTGCTTTCCTTTGGGCTTACAATGTCCAGACTTTGACAACTGTAAAGGGTTTGAGCAACACCATCAGCCCGAGATTTAATGTTTCCACCCGCGAGTGCTGACTAAGCCAACGCCGCCGCGACACCTAACCAATGCAGTACTAGGCTCATCGTTGGGCGCACTCGGGCGAATTGAGCAGATCTCCCCCAATTTAGTGGGCACGGGCATAAGCCTGGTCGCCGCGCTCAATTCGATTGGGAAATCTATCAGCCGGTGATAATTGGGCAAGAGAAAGGCATGGGTCAGGTCTCTCGCCGGCTGTGTTGTTTTGGTTTGATGGCATAAACGCAGCTCATAGGCAGCAATCTGATGAGGTTGCCGTGCTGAAGTGGGCTTGAAGGTTTCAAGAGTATTGATCCAGCGTTCTAGTTTGGTGGGATGAGAGGACATCATGCGTGTTTCACAGCGCAGCAAAATTGCAAGCTTCATGGTCATGGATGTGATGCGCCATGCCGCGGCAAAAGAGGCCGCCGGTGAAGACGTCATTCACATGGAGGTTGGACAACCAGCAACGCCAGCGCCAGAAACCGCGCGTGCGGCAGCGGCGCATGGCTTAAACAGCGATACGCTTGGTTACACACTTGCGCTGGGTCGCATGAATTTGCGCCAACGTATCTCCGAACACTATCGAGACACCTACAAGGTCGATGTAAACGCCAGCCGGATTGTGATCACCAGCGGCTCATCAGCTGGTTTTGTCCTCACATTCCTGGCGCTGTTCGATACCGGCCAGCGCGTTGCGCTGCCTTCGCCCGGCTATCCTTGTTATCGCCAAATCCTTACAGCCCTTGGTCAGCGCCCGGTGCTGATTGAGACCGGACCGGACACACGCTGGATGCCAACGGTTGCCGCATTGGAAGCGCAACATCACGCGGAACCGCTCGCAGGTGTGATCCTGGCTAGCCCGGCCAACCCCACCGGGACCATGATCACACCTGAGCGGCTGGCGGAGATTGCAGCGTTTTGTGACGCAAATTCTATTTGGTTGGTGTCAGATGAGATCTATCACGGGCTGAGTTACGATCGGCCGGCCCAAACGGCACTTGTCGCAAGCAAGCGGGCTCTCGTCATCAATAGTTTCTCGAAGTACTATTCCATGACCGGGTGGCGGATCGGCTGGCTTATCGTGCCGGAAGATTTAGTGGCAACGATCGAGCGTCTGGCGCAGAACTTTTATATTTCTCCGCCAACACTGTCACAGATTGCAGCGACAGCTGCGTTCGATGGCGCTAAGGAACTTGAAGCCAATAAAAGTGTTTACGCCACCAATCGCACGCTGTTGAGCGCCGGTCTCACAGAGGTTGGACTTGACCGTTTTGCACCTGCAGACGGCGCCTTTTATCTCTATGTTGATATTACCAAGTTCAGCGATAACGCTGCCAACTTCGCGCGCCAAATGTTGGATGAAACGGGCATCGCTGTAACGCCAGGATTAGATTTTGATGCACACTGCGGGCATAG
>JAHZKN010000101.1 GCA_022600335.1 Alphaproteobacteria bacterium | reverse complement strand
TTACCGCCGTGCCGGTCCATCCCGTTCCTGACCAGACAACCGGCTTGCCCCGCAGCGTCGTGCGACGGGCCGCGGTGCGAAAGCGCCAAGCAACCTTGGGTGCTTTCTCTGGGATCGGGCCAGTGCCATAAAACGTGTGTGTGCCATTACCGCGAAACATCAACATTGCATCATCAGCAACGCTATTGCTGCCATAGGCCCAGTCTGGAAGTTTGGCGCGGCGGCGCTTTGCGAGACCTTTGACCACACGGGCAGCTGAGCCTGAAGGCCATGCAAGGCCCTGCACAGCCACCAACCCCGAGGCGAGCGAGGCCAACACTCTGCGACGCGAGTGAGTCATTGGAAACCGTCTCCTCCAAACTGGCAGGTGACGGTATTTGCTCACAAACTCACCGGGAAAGATGAGCCAAATAAGATTTGAGGTTAACTCACGGCAAGCACGGGCAATGTTGTTTTAGAGGCATAACTGGGCCAACTGGAGGCAGGCACATATCCGGCTTAAGCAAAAGGCTGACCAAAGCGATTTGAGCGTGGGAAGCCTTTCGGCACCATGCGACCGGCTTGCGCTCTGCGTCCAAGCCAATCTCGCAATTCGGAATACTGCAGGGTAAACGTTCGCCCAGCACTATCGACCCAGCTTAGTCCATCGGCTTTGGCAAATACCAGCGCGTCTGAAATTCCACCGTCCTTATAACGTTGCAAGATGTTGCCTTTGCCGCGCGTCATTTCATAGAGTTCACTCAACTCAAAGACCAACAACTTGCGATTTTCTCCGACGACTGCCACATGATCTCCATCAACGGGCACACAAATTTTAGCTTCGTCTGGCTCCGACACATTGAGCACCTGCTTGCCCTTACGCGTTGCGGCAATCACTTCTGTTTCTTGCACGACAAAACCATAACCACTCGTTGAAGCAACCAGCAAACGGCGCTCCGGCTGGTGAACAAAGACATCAACGATGTCATGGTTTTGCTCAACGTCGATCATCAACTTGAGTGGCTCGCCATGACCACGGCCGCCGGGCAACTGGCTACATTCCAGGGTATAGAAACGACCATTGGTTGCAAAAACGATCAACTTGTCGGTCGTTTTTGCCTGCACGGCCCTCTTCAAGGTGTCGCCGCGCTTAAAGTCGAGTTTATCCAAATTACCCTGATGTCCTCGCAGCGCTCGAATCCATCCCTTCTCTGACAGAATGATGGTGATGGGTTCACGTTCTACGAGGACTTGATCAAGATCGACTTCAATCTCTGGGGCTTCCGCAATTTCACTGCGCCGCCGACCAAGCGATGTTGACTTCGCATAGGTGTCTTTCAGCGCTTTGACTTCGCCTGCCACATGCGCCCACTGGAGATCGTCAGACTTAATCAGCCGCTTGAGATCGCGCCGCTCCTTGGTGAGCTTTTCATGTTCAGCGCGGATCTCAATCTCTTCTAGCCGCGACAAGGCTTTCAAGCGCAAATTCAGAATTGCATCGGCCTGAACCTCGGTGAGCTTAAAGCTCGCCATCAGTTTGACCTTGGGTTCATCCTCAAAACGAACGATGCGCAGCACTTCATCTATGTTGAGATAGGCGATGAGGTAGCCGTCAAGCACCTCAAGACGACGCTCAATCCGCCCTAAGCGGTAATTGCTGCGTCGAACAAGAACATCAATGCGATGCTCTAACCACTGCTTTAGAACATCACGCAGGCTTAAAACATTTGGCACCTGCCCAGCAGACAGAACATTCATGTTCAGGCTAAACCTGGTTTCCAGATCCGTCAGCTTAAACAGGCTTTCCATTAACACGACCGGATCAATCGAGCGGCTCTTTGGCTCAAAGACGATGCGTACTTCTTCTGCTGATTCATCCCTCACATCACCAAGCAGCGCTAATTTCTTGTCCTGCAAAAGTTCTGCGGATTTTTCTATCAGCTTTGCCTTTTGCACCTGGTATGGAATTTCTGTGACGATGACCCGATAGGTACCTCGACCTGTATCTTCCTTATGCCACCGAGCCCGCATCCGGAAGCCGCCACGACCTGTGCGATACGCTTCAAGAATGCTATCGCGCGGTTCGACGATTAGACCACCTGTCGGGAAGTCTGGGCCTGGAATAAATTCAACAAGCTTGGCAATCGTCGCATTGGGGTGTTTGATCAAGTGCAGTAATGCATTCGCAATTTCTTCTAAATTATGTGGCGGGATACTGGTGGCCATACCAACAGCAATACCGGTCGCGCCATTGGCCAAAAGATTTGGAACCGCTGCTGGCAACACGGATGGCTCTGAATTGGTGCCATCATACGTTGGGCGAAACTCAACGGTATCCTCATCAATACCGTCAAGCAGAGCTTCCGCAACAGCCGTCAAACGGCTTTCCGTATAACGCATGGCGGCCGCGTTATCACCATCGACGTTGCCAAAGTTACCTTGCCCATCGACCATTGGATAGCGCACCGCAAAGCTTTGGGCTAACCGAACCAAGGCATCGTAAATCGCTTGATCGCCATGCGGGTGATAGTTACCCATCACCTCACCGACAATCTTGGCGCACTTTTTGAATCCTGACTCGGGATTGAGTTTTAACTCGCGCATAGCGAAAAGAATGCGCCGGTGCACAGGCTTTAGCCCGTCTCGCACATCCGGCAACGCGCGATGCATGATGGTCGACAGGGCATAGGCGAGATAGCGTTCTTCAAGCGCTTGCTTGAGGTCGACCGCTTCAATAGGCCCGCCGTTGTCGAGAATCGGTTTGTCACTCATGGCATTTGCCTACTCCGGCAGGCTGGATGGAGCAAGATCGGGTTCTATCCCACCGGCCTCGACCGCTGTAGTTTTGCCTGGTTTTACCCAGATTCTGGCGGCCTGTTGCCGCCATGCACATCACCACCAAGCATCCATTGGGTGAGCCCTATTTTGCGCGCTGGAGTGCAAAGCGACAAATCACAAACACGCGGCGTTTGAGCTAAACATCGATGCGGCGTTTCAACAATGTCAGTAGGCGCTCACGCGCCGTTGGCATCGCAACGTCGCGTGGCGTCAAGACTCTGGTCTGCAAAAAATGTCCGGTGAGGTGAAAGCCAGTGAGCAAATCGTCTCCGACTACAGCCCCCCGCTGACCCTGATTCAAAAATCCTGGCAGAGAGAGCAAGCGATCTTTATAGGGCTCTCCTGCTGAAGCAGAGACGGCACGGCCCGTTTTGGGTGATACGTAGATCAGTTGATCATTGCGCCCAGTTGCCGCACACGCCGAAAGATCAAGACCAAATCCCAATTCATCCAGCAGAGACAATTCCCAACGCACAACTAACGCCGGCCAAACCTCTGGCTGATCCAGAAATCCAAGCACAAATTGGGTAACTTCAAATAAGTTCGGGTGCGGTTCACGTTCAGCAACAAGATGCAACAACGCGCATAGTGAAGTCAGCGCCGATAGCGTCGTTGGATCATCCATGGCTTCTGCGGCATGGCCATGGCGCAACTCCACCGTCGTCGTGCCAAGATGTTCTGCCAACCGGCCTTTCCAAACCACGTCAACTGCATTGCCAATTTGCAAAGTCGGGCGCAAACGGCGAGAGCGGCCACCATGTACAAGTCCAAGACAGCGTCCATGCTGTCGCGTAAATATCTCGACAATTGCTGCTGTTTCGCCATGCGGTCGCACTCCAACGACGATGGCTTCATCAGACCATTGCATGGCAGGAATTATCCAATTTAAGTAGCTTGCATAGCAAATGCTGGGGCTAAGCCCCGCTTTGAAAGATTACTCGGTCTTTGGAAACTCAAGCCCCATCTCACGATAGCGCTCAGGATCAGAGCCCCAATTCTCACGCACTTTAACATAAACAAACAAGTGAACATTTCGGTCAAAAAGCTCTGTCAGCTCTGTGCGTGCGGCAGACGAAATCTTCTTTATCGTTTGACCGCCTTTGCCGAGCACAATGCTTTTCTGACCCGCTCGTTCGACAAAAATCGTCTGTTCAATGCGCACAGATCCATCTTTGAGATCTTTCCACGATGCCGTTTCAACGGTCGTCGCATAGGGTAGTTCTTGGTGCAAGAAATGATAGATTTTCTCTCGGGTAATCTCAGCGGCTAACACCCGAAGCGGCGCATCCGACATGTCATCTTCTGGAAAATGCCAGGGACCGAGCGGAGCATGTTCAGCGAGATAGTTCTTGAGATCTTCAACACCACTTCCTGTTTCTGCTGATATCATAAAGACATGCTCAGCACGTCCATCGGAGCTTAAGTCCTGCGCAAACTCCAACAACTTCTGCTTATCTTTGACGCGATCGATCTTGTTCAGAACAATTAGAAGTGGATTTGAGATCTTAGAGATCTTCGTTTTGATTTTTGAGATGTCTTCGCCAAGCCCGGCGGCGGCGTCAACCAAGAAAACCACATAATCTGCACTTGCAGCGCCACCCACAGCCGCATCAACCATCGCCCGGTCAAGACGTCGCTTGGGCTCAAATATCCCCGGCGTATCGATGAAGACGAGCTGCGATTTTCCGTGTACGCAGATCCCTCTCAGCGGCGTACGTGTTGTTTGTACCTTTCGGGAAACAATGGTCACCTTGCCGCCAACCATGCGGTTGACCAATGTCGATTTACCGGCATTTGGCGCACCGATCACTGCAACAAAACCGCATCGCGTGCCACCGGTCGCAGCCCTCTCAGATGCGGTTTCCTGCTTATCAGTCATATTTCAGTTGCCCAAGTACGCCTTCGCGCTTCAAGAGTTCTCGGGCAGCAGCTTGCTCTGACTGTCGCTTTGAACGGCCCTTGCCGCGTGCCGGATCGCAGCCTGCAATGCGCACCTCTGTTGTAAAGTGCGGCGCATGATCTGGACCATCTCGCGTCACTTCCACATAGTGAGGCAATGATAGCCCCTTGCCTTGCGCCCATTCCTGTAGAACCGATTTCGCATCAATCTGTTCACCACCACCTGCAGATAGCATTGGGTCCCAGAGTTTTAAGACAACGTCGCGTGCGGCATCAAATCCGCCATCGAGAAAAACCGCTCCAAGAACCGCCTCGATCGCGTCTGCCAAAATTGTATCTTTTTGCCGCCCACCGCTGCTGTCTTCACTTTCAGACAAAATCATAAATTCACCGAGGCCGAGCTCGCGACCGACGATGGCGCAGGTATCTCCCTTGACCAATCCATTGTAGCGACGCGCCAACTCGCCTTCGCGAGCTTCGGGAAAAGCTTGACTGACTGCTTCAACAATCGCAAGGCCCAGCACACGGTCACCGATAAATTCCAAGCGCTCGTTGTCACGTTTTGCGACACGCCCGCCACGCATGCTCGCATGGGTCAGCGCACGTTCAATCAATTCTTGGTTTCTGAACTTGTGGCCAAGCCGTCGTTCGAGGTCTTTGTATTTTCGCGGCCTGAGCATTCTTGATTATCTGACCAGGTTGAAAAACCGGTTCCACCGAATGTCAAACGGCCAGGTCCACGGGCTCGACCACCGCAATGCATCAGGTTCATCGACCGCAGCAGAGAAAAAGATGATCTCAGCACGACCGACAAAATTTTCAAATGGCACCATCCCGACATCATGGGTCGCACGACTATCTGTGGAATTATCGCGGTTGTCGCCCATCATAAAATACATGCCCTCAGGCACTGTGACAGGGCGAGTGTTATCAAACACACCATTTGGATCTGCATCAAGTAC
>JAHZKN010000100.1 GCA_022600335.1 Alphaproteobacteria bacterium | reverse complement strand
GGCGATTGCGCACGTCGCTCAAGCTTGATCGCGGCCCCGTCCGATCGGGCCTGCGGCACCATTCCCAACGGGCCCAAACGCTACATCTCCGCCAAGCCACTGGCGCGCTTTGTTCCTGAACTGACCAAAAAGGCGTTTCAGAAGCATGGCTTTTCGTCCGCAGCTTTGGTTGCCGACTGGGACCTTGTTGTTGGACACCCTCTGGCACACCAATGCACGCCCGAACGGCTGAAGTGGCCGCGCGCTACAGGGCGCGAGTCCGACGGCAGCAACGCGGCGCCGACCGGTGCCACCCTAGTGCTTCGCACGGACGGGGCCCACGCCCTCGACATCGAGTATGCCAGCGCACAAATTATAGAACGCATCAATGCCTACTTCGGCTATCGCGCCATTACCACGTTGAAAATTGTGCAAGGTGCGGTGCAAGACGTTACACCCCAATCTGAACCCCGGCGTGTCGTAGACCAGCCCGCACCGCGCAGCGCGACACCAAGCCTGGAACGCGGCGATTGTGCACTATCGCAAATTGACGACGAGCGCCTGCGCGCCGCGCTTGAGCGGATGCACGCGGGAGTGCTAGCGACCTGACATCTTTCACGGAAACCACCGTGACCCTGGTCCAGGGCGTCTCACCTCATCAACGGACGCAATCGGCCGTGTCCTGGAAGGCACATCGAGGTCGCACCCATCCACCCGCCACGGCATAAAAACCTTCGAGAAGCCGCCAATCGCCGACTTTTCAGGCGCTGCGGCCCGGAACCGCCCTGTTTTCAGTTCACATTCGATGCCGATTTGCCTTAATCCGGCGGACAACCCGTGCTAACCGGGCCTAGAAAACAACCCCCTGCAACCCGCCCAGTTTCCCAACCTTGCGGCCGGTGCAACTGTCAAGGAGCCTGCCCTCGTGCCGAACACGACCATTTTCCGTACCCTAGCCAATACGTGCTCTCGCATGTCCATTGCAGGCGCCATGGCCCTTGCGGTTGCCTTGACGCTTGCTCTGCCCTCGCTGGAAAGCCAAGCCCAGCGCAAGAAAAGTCCGGACCAGGTTGACCAAGCGGAGATCCTTAAATCGGAAGCCTTGAAGGACATTGCGGTTGGTGACGCCAACGCACCTGTGACGATTGTTGAGTATGCTTCACTGACCTGTGGTCACTGTGCCACTTTTCACACCCAAGTGTATCCAAAGCTCAAAGAAAAATACATCGATACTGGCAAAGCACGCATCATCATGCGGGAGTTCCCACTCAACGCGCGCGCCTATGCGGCATCCATGATCACGCGCTGCGTCGGTGACGGCGGCTCATTGCCGCTGGTTGAAGGTTTGTTTGAAACGCAAAAAGATTGGGCATTTAAACGCACCAATCAAGAGTTCAAGCAGGCCCTGTTTGACTTCACAAAACAGGCAGGGTTATCTGAAGATGACTTCAATAAGTGCTTGGGCAACAGCAAACTGCTCAATGATCTCACAGCGCAATTCACCAAAGCCAGCGAAGTCTTTGGTGTGGATGCGACGCCAGCCTTCTTTATCAACGGCAAGCGCTTGCGCGGCGGACCGACTTTAGACAATTTTGTCAGTGTCATTGATCCCATGCTGGCTGAAAAACAATAACGAGGCTCCTGTGCGTCCTTGGATTGCGTTTATTGCAGCTTTGCTGACGGGCATTTCGGTTGCCGGCTGTTCCGGCTCATGGCAAACGCCACTGTCGGGAAGCCTCGGATCCGGCGCCGGAGAGGCCAGCGGGGCCACACCCAACGCCACCGCCGCTTATGCCGCAACGACATCAGATCCGAAGGTGCAAACGGTCGCCAATTTCAATCCCTTGGGTCCTCCACGCACTCAGGCTCCCGGTGGACGCGAAGTTATCAAGAACCCAACGCTTGCAGACGTCCGTGCAACGGGTCGCTTGCCCGAATTTTCCATTGGCCGCGCCGATGCACCGGTCACGATCATCAAATATGCGTCGCTGACCTGTCCCTATTGCCGGCAATTCCACAAACAGGAATTTCCCAAGCTCAAGCGCGAGCTGGTTGATACCGGCAAAGTGCGCTTCATTATTCGGGAGTTTCCGATCGGAAAGTCTTCCGGCAATGCGACCATCGCCTTGCGTTGTGCCAAACCCGACAAATATCTGACACTCTATGGTAAATTCCTTGACCAGCAGTCCAAGTGGGTATCCCAGGAGGTGCGCTTGGACCGCATTTTTGCGGTCGCGCAACAGGTGGGGATGAAGCAAAGCGAATTTGACGCCTGCTTGAAGAATCAAGGCATGATCAATGACCTACAATGGGTCAAAGATCGTGGGCGCAAGCTTGGCATCATTGGCACGCCGAATTTCTTCATCCAAAACAAGCTGTATAAAAAGCAGCTGACGATGGCAGAGATTCGCAAGGCTGTTGATCAGGTGTTGCAAACGCCAGCTCTTGCATCAAGCAACTAGGCTGGTAGACCGCCTGGTTTGTAAGCCGGGCCAATGACCCATCACATGCTTAACCGGCTCTCAAGGGAGCAAAGGGCACTCGTATGAAGATTTCGCGGCTCAGGCTGTTGGGCTTCAAATCATTTGTTGAGCCGACCGATCTGGTGATCGAGCCGGGTCTTACGGGCATCGTCGGCCCCAATGGCTGCGGCAAGTCAAACCTGTTGGAAGCACTTCGCTGGGTGATGGGCGAAACCTCTTACAAATCCATGCGCGGCTCTGCCATGGATGATGTGATCTTTTCCGGCACCAATTCACGCCCCGCGCGCAACTCTGCTGAAGTCACAATCTTCCTTGATAACCAAGAGCGCCAGGCCCCTGCCGATTACAACAACCAAGACGAGATCGAAATTACGCGGCGCATTGAGCGCGAAGCCGGTTCTGCCTATCGCATTAATGGTCGTGAATCGCGCGCCCGCGATATCAAGATCCTGTTTGAAGATGCGGCAACCGGGGCGCGCTCCCCAGCTCTCGTGCGGCAAGGCCAGATTGCTGAAATCGTCAATGCCAAACCAGAGCAGCGCCGCCGCATCCTGGAAGATGCTGCTGGCATTGCTGGTTTGCATTCCCGTCGCCACGAAGCTGAGTTGCGCTTAAGAGCTGCTGAAAACAATCTTCTACGGCTCACCGATTTGCTGGCCCAGATCAAATCACAGATCGACAGCCTCAAGCGCCAGGCCCGACAAGCCCGTCGCTACAAAGAAATCTCCGGCAGCATTCGTCAAGTTGAAGCCCTTGAAATGCATCTATCGTGGACGGATGCGCAAGCCGGCGTCACGACGGAAGAAAACAACCTTACAACGGCCATGTCGGGACTCGCCAAAGCCACGGAGCTGGAATCTCAAGCGCTCAGCTCAGAAGCCCGTCATGCCGATGAACTGCCGCCACTGCGCGAAGCAGAAGCCGCCCGAGGTGCTGTTGTCGGCAGGCTCAACATTGAACGGGACAATTTGGATCGTGAAGCCCAGCGCTTGTCAGAGCGGCAACAGGAACTGGCGGAACGCAAACACCAACTTGAAACAGACATTCAACGCGAACAGGACTTGATCGCTGAGGCGAGCGATCTTCTCGTCCGCCGCGAAGCGGATCTAAAAAAGCTCGAAACGCAAGAAACCGAAGGCAACGCAACGGAAAGCGAGGCCAAGGCTCAGCACACAGCATTGCAGTCCGACCTCGCCGACGCCGAGCGCGCGGCGCAGACGCTCGCAGAGCAAACAGCCAATGCCAAAGCGCGTCGCCAAAGCTTGGAAGAAATGCGCCAAGAACGCGCCAGCGCCGCGGTAAAAATTGAAATCCAACTGGCGGCCCTTGCTGAGCAAGCGATGGCGATTGGGGCAGGCGCACCTGATGCCGCCAAACTGACTGCAACGCACGAGGCCGGTCAGCGTCTCGCCGCTCAGTTGGCCGACATTGAAAAACAAGCCATCACAGCAGAGGACCTTGCCGCCAAAGAAGCCGCCAATGCTGCCGAACGCCGCGACGCGGCCGCCAAAGCCAACCTACGCGCCAATGAATTAAAGACTGAACGGGAAACCCTGGCCAAGCTCGTGACGCCGACCAACGACGGCACCTGGCCTGCCATCGTTGACAACATCCAGGTCGCAACAGGCTATGAAGCCGCCCTTGCAGCTGCTCTTGGCGATGACTTGGATGCGCCAACCGAATCTGAAGCACCTGTGCACTGGGCCTTGACAGACGCAGCGCCCGTCAATGCGGGCTTACCGGATGGCGCCGAGCCGCTTAGTGCGCACGTAACAGCGCCTGCTGAACTGAACCTGAGGCTCAGCCAAATTGGCCTCGTCGAGCAACAAGACGGCCACCGTCTACAAGCGAAATTGCAACCAGGCCAACGCCTCGTCTCACGTGATGGCGATCTGTGGCGGTGGGATGGGTTTACGGCGACCGCAGAAGGCACAACGCCAGCAGCCCAACGCTTGGCGGAACGCAACCGCTTGCATGAGATTGCACGCCAAGAACACCAGGCCCTCGAAGAAGCAGAGTTGTTCCGCGACGCCGAACAGCAGGCCAAAGACGTGCACGCTCAAGCCGAAACCGAAGAGCGCCGATTGCGGACGCTGTGGCGGCAAACCCAGGCGGAGCTGGCAACGACACGCGACGCTTTGACGGAAATTGAGCGCACCGCGCGCGAAACCGAGGCCAAGCTCGGTGAGATCACTGGTGCCCGCCAAACGGGTGAGCACGACCTGAACACCGCACAGCAACGCATATCAGCAATTCAAACACAGCTCGAAAGTGATAAGGAAGCCGACGACCTGGCGCCGCAGCTCACCAGCGCACAAGCCAAAGTTACAGAGCTCAGGCAGGCGACATCCGATGCCCGTGATGCGCTTTCAGCACTTGAGCAGCAGCGCTTGAGCCGCACAGAGCGCATTGCGGAGCACCGAGCCGAAGTTGCACGTTGGACAGCGCGACGCGACAGTGCCAACCAGCAAATTGCAACCCTGAAGGCCCGTCTCGCTGAAACCGAAAAAGAACTTGAAAGCCTGGTCGACCTACCGGCCAAGATCGACGCCAAGCACCAAGCCCTTCTAAGCCAGCTGCAGGAAGCGGAAAAGCATCGCTTGGATGCGGCCGACAAGCTTGCCGAGGCGGAAAACGTTCTCAGCGCCGCACGCCAGGATTTGCGCAACGCCCAAAACCAAGTCGCCGAAGCCCGTGAAGCGCGTGCTGGAACGGAAGCACGCCTGGAGGCCGCACGCACACGTCGCCAGGATCAGGCCCGACGCATCCGAGAAACCTTTGATGTTGCTCCTGAAGCGTGTCTGAGCCTCGCTGAACTGGGCGATGATGAACCGCTTCCCGCGTTATACGACATCGCTGAAAAACTGACACGCATGAAAACCGACCGCGATCGCTTAGGCGGCGTCAACCTGCAGGCCGATGATGAGCTCACTGTTCTATCCGAGCAGTTTGCCAGCATGGACACTGAGCGGGAAGACGTGGAAGCGGCAATCTCGAAGTTGCGCGGTGCCATCAACAAGCTCAATCGTGAGGGGGCGACCCGCCTTGCAGAGGCGTTTGAGAACGTCAACCGACACTTTACCAACTTGTTCACGACACTATTTGGTGGTGGCGAAGCCCGACTTGAAATGATCGAAGGCGAAGATCCACTTTCCGGTGGCCTCGAAATCATTGCCAAACCGCCAGGCAAAAGGCCAACAACCCTGTCATTGCTCTCAGGCGGCGAACAGACTCTGACCGCGCTGTCACTGATCTTCGCTGTCTTCTTAACCAACCCAGCGCCAATCTGCGTGCTCGACGAGGTCGACGCTCCGCTCGATGATGCCAACGTCGACCGCTTCTGTACATTGATGGAAAAGATGGCTGAGGAGACCGCGACACGGTTCTTGATCATCACCCACCACCCCCTCACCATGACCCGCATGAACCGCTTGTTCGGTGTCACCATGGCAGAAAAAGGGATCTCGCAGTTGGTGTCTGTTGACCTTGAAACCGCGCAGACATTCCGCGAAGCGGGGTGATGATCGCCAGGCCACACGAGCTGCAAAACGCATCCGCCAACAGCCACTGAAAACAACCGTTGGAAACTACCTGCGCGGCATCGTGCGCCAGGCAAAGTGGTCGTGCAAAAGTAAACAGAAACTCTGCATGAGGGCGAATTTCGCCCGCTTACCGAAGCAATGAGCCAACTCTGTGCTCAATTCAACCGCTCGAGCACGTATCCGATCTCCTTCTCAGCGTTGCTAGCTACTGAATCACGCCGCATATGCAAATTATTGATTTCAAAGGATTAATTCGATCTACCGTCAAAATAGATCAACATTAAAGTAAAATTCGCCGCTGTCAGTAAACGGAGCTTTTTCCAGAAAATTATTTGCAATTGTAACCTTCAGAACTTTCAGAACATCCCACTGTAACCTCCAGCCCAATCGTTTCTTTACAAGAAGTCTGAATGGGTAGGGTGTCATGTTGAAACTAAATCAAACGCATCAGGTTTGCGCCTCGATGGTTCAAAGGTTCAAAGAGGATCGTCGTGGCGATATTGCCATGCTGTTCGCTTTAATGGCCGTTGCGATGTTCTTAATGATCGGCGGTGCTGTCGATTATGGTCGTTGGCTGCATGCCAGGAACCAAACTATTGCCGCCATGGACGCGGCTGTTTTGGCTGCTGGTCGGGCATTGCAAGTCGA
Organism: Alphaproteobacteria bacterium; assembly: GCA_022600335.1. Lineage (GTDB taxonomy): Bacteria > Pseudomonadota > Alphaproteobacteria > Rhizobiales > Hyphomicrobiaceae > JAHZKN01. The sequence goes on along the minus strand of JAHZKN010000100.1, from coordinate 960 downwards.
TGCAACCAACGTTAACGGTGCCATCGCCGCCGCTCAGGCGTTCTACGCCATGAACACTCAAACACGGCTACCACTTAAAACCGACAACATCACGTTCGCGGTTGCCGATGACAATATGTCTGTGACGGCTGGTGGTAACGCGACAATCGATACGCCATTCTTGAGTCTCGCGAACATCAATGAGTTAAAAATTCTCGATTCTGCTGGCACCGATTACTCAAAAGCTGAAATCGCTGTTGGCGGCAACGCAGGTGTCAACATCGAACTTTCTATGATGATGGATGTTACCGGTTCGATGTCGGGGTCGCGGATTAGCGACCTGAAACTGGCTGCCAAAGACCTTATCGACATCTTGGTCTGGGACGATCAATCGGAATACAGCTCTCGCGTCGCCCTTGTGCCGTTTTCTGAGGGTATACGGTTGCCTGCATCTGCCCTGCCAATTGCACGCGGCAATCCGGCGAGCACGTTTACTGAGAGGTATTGGAGATGGGGCCGTTGGCGCACCCGGACATACTATCGGACCGACTGCTTGGCAGAGCGCACCGGACCACAAGCCTATACGGACGCTGCACCGAGCGCTGGAGCCTATGCGTTGTCCGTTTACACGACATCCTCATCGCGCAGCTGCCGGCCAAATTCCAGTGCCGTCATCACACCGCTGTCAAACAACAAAACTGCATTGAAGGCAGCTGTTGATAATTTGACCACCAACGGTGGTACAGCCGGACATTTGGGAACCGCATGGGCTTGGTACACATTGTCACCTAACTGGAACGCCCTTTGGACTTCTGCGGCCAACCAGGCAGTCGCTTATGGCACTCCAGAAACGCGCAAGATTGCGGTGCTGATGTCCGATGGTTCGTACAACAGGCAGTATGACTCAAGAGGCGTCAGCTCTTCGTCTAGTCGTGCTGCAAATGGCTCGTCGACCAACCAAGCCAGAACGATGTGCACAGC
>JAHZKN010000099.1 GCA_022600335.1 Alphaproteobacteria bacterium | reverse complement strand
GTTATCAAAGCTCGACGTCACCTTCAAAGATTGCGGCGTCAGCAAAAGCGTGACACATCCGCCAATCGTCTTTCGTGCGTACGGTCCAGGTATAAATTGGTAGGTTCAGAGTGTCACGCGACCGTTTAACGGCCGCAGTATCAAGATCTTTGACATGATAGGCGATAAAATCAGGCTTGATGTCGTCAACGGCTTTTAAATTCGAAAGTTCCGTGGCGCGCGCGTCATCAATCTCATTGGGCCACCAGGCAGTGCCATTTGGATTTCGAAAATTGCCAGATACAAGTCCACGGGGAACGTGCGGTGCCTGGTGTTTCACGACTTGCACCACAGCAGGATCAAATGACATTAACGCGACTGGGCCGGTATAATTTGCGGCTTGGCGACAGATGTTGGTCAGCCAATCGACATCAGGGGGGCTCCAATCGCTTTTGAGTTCAACGAGAAGAGGCACGCGGTTTGCAACTTGCTCTAGGAGAGCTGCAAAGGTCATGATCGTTTCGGTTGAGTCTTTGTAACGAACCTCATTGATGTCGTCGTACGAGAGGTCAGCAAGTGCGCCAGTTCTGTTGGTCAAACGCTCCAGATCAAAATCGTGAAACACAAGCGGAACGTGATCCTTGCTGCGTTGAAGATCGCATTCTATCCCGTGTTCTGCTGCAATTGCTGCCTCAAATGCAGCGCGCGTGTTTTCGATGATGCCCTTTGAAGCATCATGCAGGCCGCGATGGGCTGTCGCCCGAAGGAACGTGGCGCGGTCCAGCATGCGTCTTATGTCTCTGCAACTTTGACGATGGCGTCGATTTCAACGGCACATCCGAGCGGCAAACTTGTAACGCCGATGGCTGCGCGGGTATGGCGGCCGCGCTCTGCAAATATCTCGACCATAAGGTCAGATGCACCGTTGATAACTTGCGGATGGTCAGTAAACGCTGGCGTCGCAGCTACAAAACCATTGAGACGTACGATCTGTGCTACTGAATCCAGGCTGCCAAGAGCGAGCTGCACCTGTGCCAGAATGTTCAGTGCTGCGGCGCGGGCGGCGGCTTGACCATCAGCAACGGTCAGGTTATCGCCGAGGTGACCGCTGATAAGCGTGCCATCAATTGCTTTCGAAAGCTGTCCTGAGATGAAAAGGTGGTCTCCTGTGCGCAAAAACGGAACGTAATTTGCCACGGGGCTCGCTGCCGCCGGAAGCGTGATGCCGAGGCTCTCCAGGTGCGCCTCAATTTTGCCGCTCATCAGGGTCTTTCCTCACGTTAAATTGGTTGTTCTTGATGATCTTTGTGCGCGCAAAAATCAATTTGTGCAATGGTCAAGAAGATTGCCGTTGCTAGCAGGTAATACACATTTAATGCGTGGGTAGGTCGTGGGTTTTGAGATGCAGACGAGGTGGTTCGGAGCGTTGTTGGTTGCAGCCGTGTTGGGTAGCTCAGGGACGGTGACCTTAGCCGGTCGCGTCACAGCTGGTGATGCAGTAGCTGGTGGACAATCCCCCGCGACAGCACCCCAACCGACAACAACAATCGACTTTCGTCCGCATCGGGCGGTTTATGATATTTCTCTCGCCCGGGTTTCTACTGGCTCAAGCGTCGCCAATATCGACGGTCGTATGGTCTATGAGCTGGCTGGAAACACGTGTGAGGGGCATACAGAAACACTGCGCTTTGTCACCCGCACAACCAATCAAAGGGGCGATGTGCGTCTCACAGACTTGCGCACGGCAAATTGGGAAAGTGCCAAGTCCGACACGTTTCGTTTCGACAGCAAAAACTATCACGACAACACGCTCGCGCAGGCGACGAATGGCGCTGCGACACGCACTGGGGCACGGGGAGTGATCAACGTCCAGCTTAAAAAACCAAAGCGCAAATCACTGACACTTGATAGCAAGGCCTTGTACCCAATTGCGCATGCCAAAGCGATTGTTCGCGCAGCTAAAAATGGCGACCGCATCTACCAGGGTCTGTTTTTTGATGGATCGGATACGGGAGAGAAGGTCTACCAAACAACGGCTATTATCGGCAAAAAATTACTGACGGCTGCCACGCCGGGCTCAACGGCTGCAGCTCTCGTGAAGCCCGATGTGCGCGCCGTTGCGGGTTGGCCCATCTCTGCGAGCTACTTTGAGGATGGCAAGACTGGTGGAGATGCAACGCCTGCGTTTGAAATGTCTTATCACTTTCATATCAACGGTGTGATCAGTAAATTCATGATCGACCATGGGGACTTTGCGTTCAACGGGGCTTTGACGCAGTTGGAGTACACCGCATCAACAGGGTGCGGTGCATCAGCAAAGACGCCAACACCTTGATCCAAGTGCTGGCGCGGGCCCGCGACTTAGCATGGCTCTTGTGTGTTGCACGCGAACAAGAAAATCACGTCCACAGCCATGCAGCACCTCTTACACCGCTGTCGTCGCCCCAACGGGGTGGTTTGATTGAGAGCGTGGCGTTATTGGAAAAAACATAAGGTGCCATCGCTGTGGGCAGGGCCTCAAACAAATGCGACATGTGTGAAAGACCGCCGCCGATTACGATCACATCGGGATCAAGAATATTGACAACTGCAGCCATGCCACGCGCCAGGCGAGACAGATGGCGGTCGAGCGTCGCCTGCGCGCTTTTGCATCCTGCGGCTGCATTGGCTGCAATCTCAGTGGATGTGCTGACCGTACCTGTGTGGCGCTGATGATCGCGGCTAAGCGCCGGGCCAGAAACCCATGCCTCTAGGCAGCTGAGCTGTCCACACCAACATGTTGGCGAGTGTTTCTGTTCTTCCTCTGTGGGCCAGGGAAGCGGGTTGTGCCCCCATTCGCCTGCAATGCGGAGACGTCCAGACAGCAGCTTGCCGTCGAGTACCACGCCGCTGCCGCACCCGGTTCCAAGAATGATCCCCCACACATTGGCCTGCCCGACACCGGCGCCGTCCTTGGCTTCTGACACGACGAAGCAATCTGCGTCGTTGGCGATGCGAACGGGGCGGCCAAGGCAGGCTGTTAGATCTTTGCTAAGGTCTTGCCCATTGAGCCACGTGGAGTTGGCGTTGCGTACTAGTTTGGTATCCGGTGCCAAAGAGCCAGGAATGCCGATTCCAATGGTTGCCGGCGTGTGTGCATTAGTGTCGAGTTGGACGACGAGCTGTTTGATGGCCGCAAGTGTCGCCGGATAGTCATTGTGCGGCGTTGCTACACGGTTGTGCGCAAACAAATCTCCGTCGGCGTCGAGGGCAACGGCCGAGATTTTCGTACCGCCAAGGTCAATGCCGATACGCCGCGCTGACCGAGCCTCGGTCATGATCCATCCTGTTTGGGAACAGATGACAGTGTTGACTGCTGTGCCGCCTCAACTAGGGCCTGGTGCGCCGGTTGAATGGTTTCCGGTGTAATGCCGTTCAAGCTGCAGAATACTAACAGCTGAGATTCATCGCTAAGGAGATGATCGAGCACTGCCGCTAAAATGAGCGGTGTGCCCGCCTCCGCGCGCAGTTGATCAGGGCCGATGCCTGTTAGGGCCACGAACCGGCCTAAGCGATCGGGATCTTGGGCTAAAAAGTCCAACCCCTTAAGCGCTGTAATTTCAGCATTTTCGAGGGCCTTTTGTGGAAGTTTAGTCTGATTACTACCTCCCGAAT
>JAHZKN010000098.1 GCA_022600335.1 Alphaproteobacteria bacterium | reverse complement strand
TCAGGATGCAACAGAGCCGGCGCTTGCCTGCTTAAAAGCCTTTGTGGGCCCACGATATGGATCGATGGTCTCAGGGGCCGTGACGTCGGATGCGGGCGCTGGTCTTGAAGTTTCGTCTAGCACAGCTGAGCCGGGTGTCGGGGCCGGCGCGGTGCTCAAGAATTCGGCCACAGGACTGACCGGCGTGACGTTATTGATTGTGCGCCGGCAGATGGCAAATATGGCGCGGCGTATCGGGCAGCGGATTGCCGGTAGCGTGCTGTCTCGACTGGTGTCGGTTGTCGCAGGCGGCGTCGGTGTTGTGCTGATTGCCAAAGATGTTTGGGATCTGCGCCACGGCGTATTGCCGATTATCGCCGATGAAATGAAATCGAAATCGACCAAAGACAAAGTGCGGGCGGAGGTCTCACGATCCATCGCCAGTCATATCAACAATCATCTGGACGATATTGCGCGCGGCACTTCAGAACAGATTGTGGCGATTTGGCAGAAATTTCGCCGGGCGCACTCTAAGGCTCTCGACCTTGCTGACCGTACACCGAAATTCCGCAGCTTTCTTGACGACATAAAACCCGAGCAGTTGGCGCATCTTGACGAGGTGGTGAGCATTGTTCTCGAAAAAGAAGGCGAGGCTGGCGTGTTAAAGCGGCTTTCCGACGGTACCCTTGATACTGCCGTTAAGCGTTTGCCTGCAGAGGCGTTGACCATCGCCAGAGAAACCCGCTCCGTTGATCAAGCAATCCAATGGCAGGCTATAGCGGGCGACCAGTTGCCAGTCGTTGTCGCACATGAGCTGCATCAACGCGCTGCCCCCAACAGTTTCACCAAGCAGTCGCTCGATCGTCTGTTGGCGCTTGAGGATCGCTTAGCGATTGTGCGCTTAGCGGGCCTTGCAAAGGGCGCGCGAGATACGCTGTTTGAAATGGACAAGCCGGAACTGAAGCGCTTGGCACATAATTTGACAGAGGCGGAGCTTGCAACCTTGGCAAGCTATCTCACAGGACTGAAGACGGCGTCGCGGGCGCGGGTTCTGGCAGCCGTGAGCGAAGACCCAAGCCGCATGATTTCGCTCAAGTCGGTGTCTGTGCGCGATGCTGTCATGGCCAGCCGCGATCAACAGGCGGCAATTGACATGCTGCTGCGCGATGGTAGCGGTAGCCTGGCTGACATTGCGCAGGATTTTGATTTGGTGTGGCAGGGGCGAATCGAACCGAGGCTTGTTGTCACAAAGCACCCCCTTGTGCTCGCTTTGATCGCATGTGGCGTGTTCTTGCTGCTGCTTCTTTTCCGCCGCCTTCTGTTGCCGCGTGGCCGCACTGTTTCCAGCACTTCAACATCCTGAATCCCTTCAGAATCTCCGCTCTTTTTGCTTTGCAACCTGGAGGGCGAGCAAAGTTGCCCACATGGTCCGATAGGCTTGGCGTTGCGTCGCGGGCGTGGGCTGGTGTAAGCGCGAAGCAAGCATAGTCCAAGGCCTGAGTCGGCGTTTGTGGGCCGGTGAATCAATGAAACTGGGAAGGGCGAACGATGGCACGATTGGGAAGCAATGAAATTAGTTTGAGGGCACCAGGCATTTTGTCTTTTATGTTGTCAGTGATCCTCGCGGTGATCACGATGGTTTGTTATTTTTTCGCTGCCGAAATTCCGTTTCTTGAAACCCTGAACAATCAGTTCTGGGCCATGGTGTTGTCGCAGGCCATCCTTGTTTTTGGCTGCTTAGTTAGTTTCGGTACGTAAGTTTATCTATACGTAAACAACAAGCCGACAGCACACACAGAAACAACGGTATGGCGGTTGTCTGTCGTCACGGCCGGGCGTGGTCATTTTGTCGGCTAGGTGTGCGTATTCGATGACAATTGATTCCGTGTCGCAACATGGAATCGCTCTTTTTTCCGACTGTGTTGCGTCGTGTTGCGCGCTTGTGTCGCGCGACAGCTTGAAGTCTGGAACTTTACCGATGGGCGGATAGGCTTTGTCATATGAACATGGCATTCCAACTTGATAAGACAATGCTCCTGCGAGTGCGCCGCCTGCGCAGAGAGATTGTTTTCGCCGTCGCGCTGACGCTTGCAGCAACGATATATTTGTTGGCGTCTGGCGCACAGGAGCCGCCCAAAGAGCCGATTGCCATGAAGGCAAATCCGGTTGTGAAGCAGGTTCAATAGCGCGCGCCAAGCAACGGTTCTTGACGAAATGGCGGGGAAGCGTGCTGTCTGATTTAAATCAGAAAGGTGCTAAGTGAGCGCGCTGGCTTTTTGCAAGCCGCGTACCGAATTTCCCAAATAGACAGCACCCGCCGTCTCCAAATCGTGCACCGTCAACACCGCCTCCTGCGCTTTGCCAGTATCTAACAGCTCGGCGCGCAACACACCGGGCAACAGACCGGCAGAAAGCGGTGGGGTCAGTAGTACGCCATCACGCTCAATGAAAATGTTGCTGCGACTTCCTTCGGCTAGCTCACCGTTTTCGTTGAGGTAGACGACTTCATCTGTGCCGAACTCCTCGTGATAGCTTTGCCATTCCCGGTCGTAAAGTTCGCGCCGTGTTGTTTTGTGATAGAGCAGCGCATTCGTACTTTCCACGTGCGTGTCAGAAATCTTGTAGCGAATCTCAGTGGTGTCGGTTGGCGCTTCAATTGGCGTTGTCGTCACCCGTGCAACACCAAACTCATTGAGCAACAGCCGTACCCGCAGCCGATCTGCCGGACTGTTTTTAACCGCGTTGGCGAGGGCTTGCGTAATGCGGTGGTGGGAGTACGGAAAGCTAAAATACTGTGCGGAGCGTTCGAGACGTTCGAGATGACGCTCAAGCAGCCAGAACCCATCGTCTTTGGTGTTCAGAAGCGTTTCGATCAGTTCCAGTTGTTTTGGCGGGTCGGTGAGGAACTTCATCTTCAGCAGGCATTCGGCGTATTCCTTGTCGCCAACGGAATCAAACACGACGCCAGAGCCAATCCCCATTTCGCCGCGCCCATCACGAAACACAACAGGCGTGCGGATGGCGACATTAAACAGCGCTGTCTGTTCAGGAGAAATGTGTCCGATGGCGCCACAGTAGACGCCGCGTGGCTCCACTTCGTAGGTGCGGATCAATTCCATGGCGCGGATTTTGGGTGCGCCGGTGACTGAGCCCGGTGAGAATATGCCAGCTAAAAGGTCTTTCAGCTGAAGTCCGTCTTTAAGGGTGGCACGCACGCCGGACGTCATTTGATGCAGGGTTTGAAACGTTTCCACCGTGAACAGGTCGGTGACTTCGACACTGCCAATGTCTGAAATGCGGCCAAGGTCATTGCGCATCAAATCAACGATCATCAAATTCTCTGCCCGCTGCTTGGCATGACTGGCCAAAATGCGTTGGGCTTCGGCGTCAGCTTCCAGCGTGCCAGCGCGCGGTGCGGTGCCCTTCATTGGACGCGTGGAAACAACGCGCGCCTGTTGTTCGATGAACAGCTCTGGACTGGCAGACAGCACGGTGACTGCTCCGGTGTCGACAATGCCCGCATAAGCGACGCGCTGGCGTCGGCGCATATCGCGGTAAAACGTCAAGGGAGATCCATCAAGACGGAAGCGCGCTTTGAATGTCAGGTTGAGTTGATAGATGTCGCCGGCGCGGATTTTCTCAATCACATCGTCAAAGCGGCGTTCGTAGGCTGCCTGGTCCCAACCGTGCTCAACATCTGCAAAGTGGTAGCTGCCAGAGCGCGTGTGGGTCGCCAACCAATGGTCGACTTCAGATTCGCTCATCGTTTCCGGCTGGTGATAGAGGCCAAACCACAACAACGGCACCTTGCGATTTTCTGGCAGCAGATGGGCGAGCTTGGGCTCCAGCACATAACCAAGTTCGTAGGCGAAAAACCCTGCGGCATGCAGGCCCTTTTCCGCCGCCGCCTCGAGCTCGCGTAATGCATCCGGCACTTGTTCGGGTGTGGTGGCTGAAACAATAGCAACGGGGTTGGAAAACAACAACGATACGCCGTCACCGGCGGCAGAGTTGTCGAGCAATACGAAGGTCTCTTCGAGGCCAGCGGGGTCTTGTGTCGGAGATGCGTGCATCGTTGGTTGGGGAGTCCGTGCGCGTGCCAGGCCGACGCATCAGATCCACTGCTGGCGCCATCTTGCCTTTAGTGCTTTAGACCAATACGGACGTCTTCGAAACACGTCTTGATCAAATCTGTCGCGGAACCAATTTTTCAGCCGCTGTAAGCTGCGACAATGCGTCGGGTGACGGCACCCTACCGGTTTGCCAGTTGGCAACATTCCGCCTTCACAAGCCTCAATTCCATGCTATAGAGCCGCGATTGGGGTGCCTCGGGCACTGCTGTGCCTCTAGCACTGCGGTGCTGATCCGGCACCGCCGTGCTGGTCCTCGGATTAGGACTTTGAATACGCATTGGCACCCAATGCATCGTTCCCGCTGCAGATCAACGATTTTGACAGCTAAGAGCGTGTTTGGTGACGCGGGGTGGAGCAGCCCGGTAGCTCGTCAGGCTCATAACCTGAAGGTCGTCAGTTCAAATCTGGCCCCCGCAACCAATCTCAAAAAAGCCCGTCCAGGTGACGGGCCTTTTTTATGTTTGTGGGCGGTTTTGGATTTGAAGTGTTTCAGGGACCCACCAGACGGGCAGCGCCCGGTGTAGTGGGACATGGAGACAATTCTGGCCAAAGCAACCCAACACGATGCATAAAAAACTGTGCGACGCAGGGGAGCTCCGAGTGGAGGAGCCCCTGCGCCGCACAGCGGCAGGCTTTCGGGGAGGAAGGGCGGTGAGTTTACTCACATCCCATTAGTTGATGCGGATGGCACCTTGGATCGAGTCGGCGTCAACGCGTGCTAACGGAGCTTGTGTCTTACCGCCAGCGGTACCAGGGTGGTCCTGCATGGCTTTGCGCTGGAGGCCGCCAGCATTGTCGTCGGGGCGCGCCGTTGGATTGACGGTACGTCCGTCAGAGATGCCTGGGTGATCGCTCATGATCTTAGCGGACAAGGTTTCAGCTTGGGCGGCACCAAAGGTTGCGATGGACAAAACGGCACCTGCGACTGTTGCGATGACAAACGTTTTCATAACGGAATCTCCTAGGTTTGGTTTGAGTGTTGATCGTTACGTCTTGGTTGTGTTGGGCGACCGCGAGCCGGGGAACTGGGGGACGGGGAGGGGTGGCCCGCGGTCGATGGCTAGTTTCTAGACGAGCAGTTCCGTAAGATCAATAAAAAACGAGACGCATCGTATTCAAATAGATGTGAGGCAGGCGTGATCGTGTGGAGGGTGATGGCGTACAAGCACCGTTATGTGTTTAGAAACAAGCGAATAGACGCTAACCAGGGGCACAGATGGTCGTAGATTGCGGGGCACTGGACGGCTTCTGAAAAATGGGCCAACAGCCGAATTTCGCCAATTGTGCTGTTTGCAACACTTCTAAATCTAACCGTCTCGTATTATATATAGTGTGAGCACT
>JAHZKN010000097.1 GCA_022600335.1 Alphaproteobacteria bacterium | reverse complement strand
TGCTAATCCAGCTGCAAAAAGCGCCAATGGTGTAACTGCTCTGGATATAGCCAATACCCGACGGCACGCGGATACAAGTAAATTGATTCAGTCTTTTTTGACAGAGAAGGTGCTGGTCTCTCGCAACTTCAACGACACCAACTCCGACGGCGATATATACGACAGCCAAAGCCACGAGATCCGACTCTTAATTGCGGTAAAGAAGAATTGTCCTTGCCCCTTAAAACTGAGCCACTGATTTTGTAAAACTCTACGACGGTGAAGCGCTCCCCAACGTTGGACCACTTGGGCGTGGAAAATTCTCTGGTTTGTGCTCATCCGGGGCTAGCCCCGGATGAGCAATTAATCAGCTCGATCGGTGTCTTGTTGCCGATCGCGCTGTGTGGTCGAACCTCATTGTAATCTCTCCGCCATATATCACATTTTCGCTGCGCGTCCGAGACGTTCAGGAACCAGTGCGTGTTCAGGCACTCGGCGCGGAATTTCCCATTGAGACTTTCAATGAAGGCGTTGTCGGTCGGCTTACCCGGGCGCGAGAAGTCAAGCGTCACATCCTTCTGGTAAGCCCATAAGTCGAGATCCTTTGACACAAACTCGCTGCCCTGGTCGACGCGGATCGTTTTGGGATAGCCGACTTCATGACAAACGCGCTCTAGTGTTGCGACCACATCGCCACCCTTATAAGTCCGCCGTACGTCAATGGCTGGTACAAATCGTGAGTGCGTGTCGATCACTGTAAGAATTCGAAGCCGGCCACCGTCGTATGTCTGGTCATGTACGAAATCCATTGCCCAGATGTCGTTGGGGTGTGCGGCGGGCTTGCGATCTGCGCGCAGCTTCGCTTTGACCTTCCGCTTTGGCGTCTTGTTTCTGAGCTGCAAACCCATTTCGTGATACAGCCGATAGACGCGTTTGGCATTCACCTCCCAGCCCTCCCGTCGCAAGAGCACATGGATGCGTCTATAGCCGTAACGTACACGCGTTTCGGCGATCTCCCTAATGCGTTTTCTCAGGCTGGCCTGCTCGGAACGGCGGTGCTGGTAGTGGTAAGTCGAGCGCCCGGCCTTTAGAACGAAACACGCGCGACGAATGCTGACCTTCCAGATAGCTCGAACCTCATCAACCAACTCCCGCTTGCGAGCAGGCCTTAAAGTTTTCGCTTGATGACGTCCTGGAGCATCGCCCGATCCAAACTCAAATCGGCAACCAGCTTCTTTAGGTTGGCGTTTTCTTCTTCCAACTGCTTTAGCCGCTTCATCTCAGATGGCATCAGTCCGCCGTACTTTTTGCGCCAGCGATAATACGTCTGTTGGGAAATACCTGCTTTGCGGCACACCTCCTCAACAGGTGTGCCCTCTTCCGCCTGGCGCAGAATGAACGCAATCTGGCTGTCGGTAAACTTCGAGCGCTTCATGGCTTCTCCTCGCTGCGCAGCCAAAGCTGCTAAACGAGAATTTTCCACGATTCGCCGGTCCAGTTTCAGGGAAGCAGGTCAACGGACGGGGAGGTATTGGCATGGCTCGGAAGCGGTATTCGGACGAAGATATTCTACGGTTGTTGCGCGAGATTGAGGTGCATTTGGCGTCTGGCGATGATGTACCGTCGGCGTGTCGGTCAGCTGGCATCAGTGACGCGACCTATTACAACTGGCGCAAGAAGTATGGCGGCATGGCCAAGTCGCAGCTTTCCGAGATGAAGGCACTTGAGAAAGAGAACCAGCGCTTGAAGAAGATCGTTGCCGATCTTGAGTTGGACAAGCTGATTTTGAAAGAAAGTGTGGATTTTTTAAAACCCAAGGCGTGAGCCGCGATCAGCTGCGCCAAACGGTGGTTCATGTTCGCCAGAAGCTGGCGACGTCAGAACGGCGCACGTGTCGTGTGATCGGGCTCAGCCGCAGCACATTGAATTACACTCAGGTCTCGAAAGACAATGAGGACAAGCTTCGCTTGACGTTAATTCGTTTGGCGAAGCAGTATGGCCGCTATGGCTATCGCAAAGTTGCGGAGTTACTGGCCATCGAAGGCTGGCATGTGAACCACAAGAAAGTAGAGCGGTTATGGCGTGAAGAGGGTTTGCAATTGCCCAAACGCCACAGGAGGCGCCAGCGACTTTATCACAAGCTGAGTTCCGTCATTCGATTGCGGCCTCAACACCCCAATCACATCTGGAGTATCGACTTTGTTCACGACAAACTTGCCAATGGCAGGTCGTACAAGATGTTGACGGTTCTGGATGAATACACGCGCGAAGGTCTGAGTGTAACGGCCCGGTTCAAGATGGGCTCAGCAGATGTGTTGGAGGCCTTGTATCCACTGCTTCTGAAGCACGGCAAACCAGAGTATATTCGCTCTGACAATGGCCCGGAGTTTGTCGCCAGTGGTTTGAAAGAGTGGTTGACCCGCGTTGGTATCAAGCCAATTCAGATCTATCCAGGCTCCCCTTGGGAGAACGGATACAACGAGCGTTTCAACGGCACGTTACGTCGCGAGGTGCTGGACGCGGAGTGGTTTACGACGCTTGGCCAAGCGCAAGCAGTCATCAATCAGTGGCTCAGGCAATACAATCATATCCGCCCACACCAAGCCCTCGGAATGCGCCCAACCG
>JAHZKN010000096.1 GCA_022600335.1 Alphaproteobacteria bacterium | reverse complement strand
GCCAGCATGACGCCAACTTTGTCAGCAAAAATTTCGTGACCTTCATTGTCAACAACGCCGCAGCGGTCGCCATCGCCATCAAAAGCCAACCCAACATCGGCACCTGTTTCGCGCACTGTATCGGCGACCGCGTTGAGCATCGCTAGATCTTCAGGATTTGGGTTGTGATTTGGAAATGAATGGTCAAGGTCAGCGTGTAAGGGGATCACGTCGCAACCAACAGCTTGCAGAACGTCCGGTGCAAATGCGCCAGCGGTGCCGTTGCCACACGCGGCTACAACTTTTAGTTTTCGCGTGAGTTGCGGTCGATTTGCGAGGTCTTTTTTGTAGCGGTCAGCCATGTCTGCAACAAAGTGATACTGTCCCCCGGACGCAGTTTTGCTGGCCCCGGACAAGACGATTTCTTTCAGCCGGCTCATTTCATTTGGGCCAAATGTTAGCGGGCGGGACAAGCCCATCTTGATGCCCGTCCAGCCATTGTCGTTGTGACTCGCCGTGACCATGGCCACACCTTCAACATCGAGGTCGAACTGGGCAAAGTAGGCCATGGGAGACAGGGCTAAGCCAATATCAAAAACTTCGCAGCCACCGGCGAGTAGACCGGTCATCAAGGCTTGCTTGACCGAAGCGGAATACCAGCGGTAATCATGGCCAACGACAATCCGTTTTGGGACTTCGCGCTCAGCAAACAATGTGGCCATGCCAAGCCCAACCGCGTTGAGCCCCATCAAATTGATTTCTTCGGGAAATAACCAGCGCGCATCATACTCCCGAAACCCGGTTGGTTTGATCAAAGGAATGCGTTCAAAGTCAGCACTGTTTGGTGCAAGCTGGGCGACGGGGGTCGGTAGCATTGGGGCGATTGTCCTTACCAGAACGTCGGCGTGTTGGATCACAGGATCGGGCGCCGTTTTTTGTTTTCGTTACTGAGATTGGCATGTTGCGGCGTGACTTGCACCCGTTGGACCACGCTAGTCCTCAAGTATCAGTGTGCCAGAGCGCATATCAACCCGCTCAAGCCGACTGAGGAAGGTCATGCCGAGAAGCGTTGTTCTCAAGTTTCCAGGTTCGGAGACGGCCGCGCGGACATTGCGCACGGTGATGTCACCAATGCTGACGCTGCTCAGCATTACAGGGGCGACGCGCGCAACGCCATTTGCTGTGCTCACGCGGTGTGTATAGTCTGAGTGGTTGAGATAGATGCCAGCGCGCTCTGCATCTTCGTGCGTTAGGGCAACCATTGTGGCACCGGTATCGACAAGGACGTTCACCGACCAGCCGTTGATATCGGCTTCAGTAATATAGTGGCCGTTGCGATTGGCGCGCAATTCGACAGTGCCAGAATTATAGACTTGAGCTTGCGGTTCCTCGCGGACCTCAGGACGTGCGGCAGCAACCTGACCAGGTGCAGGAATTCCGAGGGTGGAGTTGGTCAAAGATCTGAGCTCATCGTAATTGGCAAGCCCAAAGGCAAGCAGGCATGCAGCGCCAAACCAACTCGCAATTTCTAACAGGAGGCTTCTTGTGCCTGATGACAGTGACATGAACTCAAACTCTTACGCGTGACCGGGCTTGAGGGTGTCGACGGAAAAACAGCCGCTACCCTTTCAGGGTCAAAAACTCACCAGAGAATTCATATGACTGCAAACGCCTTAAAAAACTCATACCGAGCAGGCTTGTATTCAGTGCTCCGGGCTTTGTAACCAAAGCCTCAATATCGTTAATCAAGATTGAACCAACGGCCACAGAGCGCAGTTTTACAGGTGCTGCATAGGCGGTACCGTTGGCGGTATTGACGGCGACTGTGTAGTTGAGAGCGCTGATATTAATGCCGGCACGTTGGGCATCGGCTGGGCTGAGAACAACCGTCGATGCGCCCGTATCTACCAGCAGATCAATTGGCGCATTGTTAATCTTGCCGCGGGCGGAGAAGTGCCCATCGGAGCGGCGTCGAATGCGAACGGCGTGCCCTCCCGTTTCATCAGCCGGAAAAGTGATGCCGACCCCTGGTGGGACGGTTTCGCTGGCGACCCGCAAAGCGGCGATCGAGAGATCGTTGCGGAACGTGTAGCCGACGGCCAGAACCAAGAAGATCCCGAGCCAAATGGCGGCGTGACGCAATGCCGTTGCAGTACGTCCACGATAGTCGGATAACAGCGACAACAGGTAAGCCAAGATGATTCCGCCGCCGATTACAAAGATGATGAGCTCGATTGTGCTGTAACTCGATAAATCAATGCCGAGCGAAGTCGAAGAGAACAGAAACACTCCAATGAGCGTTAGGATGGCTGCCCAGATCAAATAGCCCATAAGGTCCTCATTCTACTTTGAGAGCTTGTTTGCGTCGCGTGAGGTCGTGCATAATGCGCCGTCTGTCTGCTTCCGACAGTGAGCCCCACTGCGCAATTTCATCAAGACTGCGGTGGCAGCCTTCACAAAGGCGCGTTTCAGGGTCAATCACGCAGACTTTGATGCACGGCGATTCAATCAATGTTCTTCAGTCTATCGTTTAGCTGCACCGGCTTCAGCGAGGATCGAGTCTGAAGCGAGTATCTGAGTGGTTTTAGGCGTGGTGATGACAAATGACAAACGGTGCCAATCCAATCGAGTGGAGATATTTGATCTGGAGGCGCCAGATAAAGCTGAGCCGACCGCGGGTCGGGATATGGAGCAGGCTCGCTCCAACGTACCTAGTAGGAATAAGGCGTGCCGGCTTGGCTGATTAGACGCGGTTTGCGCCGCGAACTCTGCGAGGATGAGACCTCTGGCGCGGACTGTCGGATTGGCTGTGGATCCGCGGCCGAGGAGTCGGCCACCCCAGAGTAGACGGGCTGACTTGTCATGGTTCGCGTGTTTGGCAGGCGAACGATCGCCTCGGTGCCTTTACGCAGTTCCGATTTCAACTCAAATGTTCCCTGATGCAGTTCGACGAGGCTCTGCACGATGGG
Source organism: Alphaproteobacteria bacterium (assembly GCA_022600335.1). GTDB lineage: Bacteria > Pseudomonadota > Alphaproteobacteria > Rhizobiales > Hyphomicrobiaceae > JAHZKN01. The sequence continues at coordinate 3,282 of JAHZKN010000096.1, read as the reverse complement.
TAACCCGAGGCCGGTACCGCCTTCAGCCGTAACATGCGCCAGGGAGCCTTGGCCGAACGACTGCATCACTTTTGGCAGTTCATCAGCTGGAATGCCTGGTCCGTCGTCGCGCACGGTCAAAATTTGGCTGCCTGTTTCAGACGATTCAATGATGACTTCAACCGAGCCGCCCTTGGGTGTGAACTTTAGCGCGTTTGACATGAGGTTAAGGCAAATTTGGCGAATGGCACGCTGGTCGACCCAAACTTCAGATAAATTTGGTTCGTAACGGTCAACCAGTTTCACACCTTTGTTCTGTGCTTTGAGGCGTAACAATCGATGGCAGTCGTCAGCGACGTCAGCTAGAAGGACGCCTTCTTCCTGCAGCTCATAGCGGCCAGCTTCAATGCGTGACAAATCAAGGATTTCATTGATCAGGTGCAGCAGGTGCTTGCCGCTATCGTGAATGTTGTCAGCGTAGTCGCGATAGGTTGGGTTGGAGTGCTTACCAAGCAACTCCCCTTTCATGACTTCGGCAAAACCCATGATGGCATTGAGTGGCGTGCGTAGCTCGTGGCTCATGGTGGCCAAGAATTGAGACTTGGCTTTGTTGGCGCTCTCTGCCCGCTGGCGGGCGCCGTCTGAAATCAGTTTTTCTTCTTCAAGAGCGGCGATCAATGTGTCTTTCTGGGCGCGAAACTCCAGCATTGCAAGTGCCGTTGTGTGCAGGCCTTTCGCTAGAAATAGGAAGTAGACGTGCACACCAATGGCCATCGATGCCAGGGCAAAGTAGAATGGATCACCGAGCATGAACAGACGCCCAACAACAGCGACTGTCATCGGAATCGTCCCCGCGCACAAGATCATCATCGTCGTTGAGGCAAAGGTCATACGGATCGCCAAAAGGACAATCAGCGTTGCGAACAAGAACACATGCGATGAAAAGGACAGCACGGTGCTGGCAACGGGTGCGCTTGCCACAACACCGACAAGGGCAAATCCAGCCCACGTCAACCCATTGACCAGCTCGGCCAAAACAAAACGGCGGCGCCAGACGTAGACGTCAACATCTTCACGATTGGCTGCCATGAACCGACGGCATAATTCGAGTAAAAGAACCTTGGCGCCGATGACGAGAAGTAGCCAAGAGACCGCCTGGTAGGCGGGTGCCCAGAACATCGACGCCAATGAAAAGATGATGGTGAGCGCTGGCATGGTGACAGCAGCGGCCAGTTCATTGCGCACAAACATTGCAAGCAAGTCGTACTCGAATGCAGGCTCTGAAGTTGACGTGTTGCTGAGTTGCGTTCGCGCAGCCTTAAGTTGATTGGCCGTGCGCAGCTTAGTCTCACGACGTCCGCGCAATCGGGCAACTTCTTGGGCGTTTGCACTGGTTTCCATCAACACTGCCGCAACATCGCGCCGTGGGCGCTGCCCTGTGACCCATGACAATCAAGCGCGCAGCCTCATGGCAGGCGGATTGAACCGGGTGCGAAAGACGTTAATGTCGCTGCAAATGCCTAATACAGTGTTTATTTTACCCGATGCCAACCATTGGAGAAGCTATGCAACTCAGTTCTTTTTTGCGTGCCGGAGGCTTGCGCAAGACGATTGGACTTGTGGGTTTACTGGCGCTTGTACTGTTCGCGGAGCGATTTATGGGCACAGAAGAGGTTGCAGAGGCATCGGGGCGCGCACAACTGGTCGACGGGGACAGCCTGCACCTTTCTGGCTACGAGGTGCGCATGGTCGGGATTGATGCGCCGGAAGGACAGCAAAATTGCCAGAAGGATGGCAAGACATGGGCGTGTGGTCGTGAAGCCCGCCGGGCGCTGGAACGGCTCATCGCTGGCCGTAAAATTCTGTGCCGCTTTGAGGGGCGCGATAAACACCGTCGCATGCTTGGGACGTGTGAGGTGGCAGGCCGCAACCTCAATCAGGCGATGGTAGAGGCCGGGTTTGCCGTGGCTTTCGGGCGCCGTTATGTGCGCGAGGAAGATGCTGCAAAATCGGCTCGGCGTGGTTTATGGGCCGGCACGTTCGAGCGACCCCAGGACTGGCGCCGGCAGAATCTTGGCACAGCAGGGTGAACATGAAGATGGAGATACAAGCAGACATGAGCGCACGATGGCACTGATCTGCGAATGTTGGACACATGGAGCCGCGTTGGCATGAAGATCATTGAGACCAAAGCTGCGCCTAATCCACGCCGCGTGCGTATCTTTCTGTGCGAAAAGCAGATCGAGGTTGCGTTTGAACAACGTGATTTGATGGAGTGTGCGTTGAAGAGTGAGGACTTCACGGCGCTTAATCCCATGCAACGTGTGCCCATTCTGGTTCTAGACGATGGCACGGTGATAGCTGAAAGCGTTGCAATTTGCCGTTACTTTGAAGAACTGCACCCAGAGCCAGTCCTGTTTGGCACAGGTGCCCGTGACCGCGCGATGGTCGAGATGTGGCAGCGGCGCATGGAGCTCGGATTGTTTTTTCATATCGCGCAGGTGTTGCGCCATTCCAATCCAAAGATGGCGCATCTTGAGGTGCCACAGGTGGCAGCATGGGCTGAGGCCAACAAACCAAAAGTTGTAGAGATGCTGCACATTTTAGATGACCACCTAGCGACGTTCGAATTTGTAGCAGGCGACCGGTATTCGATTGCGGATATCACGGCCCTGGTGGCAATTGATTTTCTCAAGCCAGCGCAATTGTATATTCCTGATGCGTGTCGCAATGTGGGCCGCTGGCATCAGCAGGTTTCGGCCCGCCCAAGTGCTGCAGCGTAGTTGACCGGTGCAGGATGGATATGGTTTGGATTTCACCGTGTTCCGTAGGGAACAGGCGCGATTTTGTGGTCTGATATGATTGACTTTTTATGCAAGGGTGATGGTCAAGGGGAGCGCTATGAAGTTGACCGTCATTGGCTGTAGTGATGCGTTTGGATCTGGTGCCAGATTGCAAACGTGTTTTCACGTTGCCACCAAATCCAGCCAATTCTTGATTGACTGCGGTGCCACCTCATTGATTGGTCTTGAACGTGAAGGCCTTGATCCCAATAAAATAGAAGTCATTTTTGTCTCGCACCTGCATGGCGACCACTTTTCAGGTCTTATTTGGTGGTTGATTCATGCCCGCCACGTGTCTGGGCGCACACAACCGCTGATCGTTGTTGGCCCCAAAGGCATTGAGGAGCGCCTTTGGGCTGCATCCGAAGCTTTGTTTCCTGGAACTTCTGAGTTCAAGCGCGGTTTTGAGCTGACATTCCAGACCTTTCAGGGCGCTGAGGCTATCACCGTGGGAGATGTC